>JAKOSN010000263.1 GCA_029777335.1 Planctomycetota bacterium | reverse complement strand
TCTTCAATCGTGGTGAGGCCGCTGTACAGGGCCCGCAGCCCCGATTCACGCAGGGTCGTCATCCCCGTCCGCCGACACGCCTGGCGCAGTTCATCCGTGGAGGCGTTGGCGGAGATCAGGTCGCGCAGATCGTCGTTCATGACCACGAGTTCAAAGATTCCCATACGGCCGCGGTGGCCGGTGTTATTGCAGCGATCACAGCCGCGCCCGTAGTAAAATTTCTTGCCGCGCACATCGTCGGGGCGCAGATTCAACTCCATCAGCATGTCGGGGCTCGGCTCGAACTCGGTGCGGCAATCCTCGCAGATCTTGCGCACCAACCGCTGCGCCAGAATCCCCTCCACCGTGGCGGTGATCAGGTACGGTTCCAGCCCCATATCACGCATACGGGAGATGGTGCTGGGCGCATCGTTGGTGTGCAGGGTGCTGAACACCATGTGCCCCGTCAGAGCGGCCTGCACCGCGATTTGCGCAGTTTCCAGATCGCGAATCTCGCCGACCAGAATCTTGTCGGGATCCTGCCGCAAGATACTGCGCAACGCGGCGGCAAAGGTCATCCCGATTTCGTGATTGATGGGGCACTGAATGATCCCGTCGATGTCGTACTCGACCGGGTCTTCCGTGGTGATCAGTTTATCGGTGATGACGTTCAGTTCGTTGAGCGCGGAGTAGAGAGTGGTCGTTTTGCCGGCGCCGGTCGGCCCCGTCACCAGCATGATGCCGTTGGGCTTGTTGATCATCTGGCGGAACTCCGCCAGCATCTTCGGCTCCAGACCGACCTTGTTCAGATCGAGGCTCACCACGGTGCGATCGAGCACGCGGATAACCACGCTTTCGCCGAACATCGTCGGCAGAATGCTCACGCGCATATCGACGGGATGGCCGCCGACGTTCAGTTCAATACGGCCGTCCTGCGGCAAACGGCGTTCGGCAATGTCCAGGTTGGACATGACCTTGATACGGCTGGAGATGGCGGCCGCGAGGTGCCGTGGGGGCGGCACCATCTCATAGAGGACGCCATCGCAGCGGTAGCGCATCTTGTATTCATCTTCGAACGGCTCGAAATGGATGTCGCTGGCATGGTCCTTGATCGCCAGCAGGAACACCATGTTGATCAGCTTGCGCACGGGAGCCGCCTCGGCCATTTCCAGCATATCTTCCAGGTCGATGCTGGTTTCGGCCCGGCGACCGCCCAGGGTGGTGTTCTGTTCAAGTTCCTGAATGACATCGATGATGCTCTCTTCCTTGCCAGCGTAGAAGCGCTTGGTCGCTTCCTCGATCGCCTTCTGGGTGGAAAGGAGCGCCACCACCTCGGTGATGCCAAGCAAGTTCCGCAAATCGTCGAGAGCAGCCAGATTGTTGGGATCGCCGATGGCAATCGTAAGAACCTTGTCCTTGAAGGACAGCGGGAGGATCTTGTAGACCGACGCCATCGTTTCGGGGACGGCGGCAACCGCCTCGGGCTGGGGTTTCGCCTCTTCGAGGTTGGCCACTTTCAGACCGTGCTGTTCGCCCAGGGCCTGCAGCAGTTGTTCCTCGTTGATCAGTCCCCGGGCAACGGCAACCTGCCCCGTTAACTGCCCGGTGTTCTTGGCCTCGTCCAGGATTTCCCACAGCTGGTCATCGTCGATAAAACCAAGATCGATGAGAACCTGTCCAATGCGGCGTGGACCAGCCTTGCCCGCGCTCTTGGACGCGGGTTTCTTGGCGGCCTTGGCATCGGGTGCTTTGGCGCCGGGCTTGGCGGTCACAGCGCCTGGTGCAGGGCGCGCGCCTTGCGCAGCGGGACGGGCCCCCGGAGCGGTCGGCTTGGCGGTTGGCTGACCTGGCCTGGGCGGCACCGGGCGGCCGGGAGGCGGGGTCACTCCCTTCGCGACTGGGGCGACCGGTTTCTTGGGAACATTGGAGTCATTCGGGGTAGCCATGTCGTGTGTTCCACCCAGTCAGAAGGTCAACGCGATCCATACCATCAAGCACAGGCGAGGGCGCCGGCTTCCTGGGGCATCCAGCGCTCCGCTTTCGATCAGGTTGTCAAACCGCAGCGTGAACGTGCCAGTGAAGGGTGACAGGGAGATTACCCACCCGACACAGATTGGCGACCTTTCCCTGGTCGACCGGGGTGGGGCACGTCGCCACCCCGAGGTCTCCTACCGCTTGCGCGTATACCGACCACGACGACGATCGTCTTCATCATCGTCATCGTCGTCGTCTTCATCATCGTCGTCGTCTTCGTCCTCGTCCTCATCCTCGTATTCTTCGTCCTCCTCTTCCGAAAAGAGCCCCTGCTCGGCGTGGCGGATCTTGGTAGCAAGATCCGCGGGCTTCTGGGCGCGAACCAGGCATTCCTCCTTGTCGCACAATCCATCACGCCACAGCCGGAACAAACTCTCGTCGAGAAGGAACATGCCGTGTTTACGGCCCGTTTGAATGCTGGAGTCGATACGATACGTCTTGTTTTCGCGGATCAGGTTCTGGATGGCCGAGGTCACCACCATCATTTCGTAGGCCGCCACCACCCCCTCGGGCTTCTTCGGCAGGAGCGCCTGGGAGAGCACCCCGATGAGGGCCGTCGACAGCTGCGTGCGGATCTGATCCTGCTGTTCCTTGGGGAAGACGTCGATAATACGGTTCACCGTGCTGGCGGCCCCGGAGGTGTGCAGCGTTCCGAACACCACGTGGCCGGTTTCGGCCGCCTCGATGGCGGCATGGATGGTTTCCAGGTCACGCATTTCGCCGACGAGGATGATGTCGGGGTCCATACGCAGAGCACGACGAATCCCTTCCTTGAAGTTGGGAACATCCACACCAATCTCGCGCTGGTTCACCGTGCACTTCTTGTGCTGGTGATAGTACTCAATCGGATCCTCCAGAGTGATAATGTGGCGATCATAGTTTTCGTTGAGGAAGTTTAGCATACTCGCGAGGCTGGTGGTTTTCCCCGATCCGGTCGGCCCCGTCACCAGCAGCAGCCCACGCGGACGAGTGATCAACCGCTTGATCGCCTCGGGCATGCCAATCTGCTCAAACGAAAGGAACTGGCTGGGAATACGCCGCAACACCAGTCCGATGTTGCCGCGTTGCTTGAAGACGGCAACGCGGAAACGATAGCCATCGATGAACTCAATGGCGAAGTCCGCTCCTCCAACCTCTTGCAGCTCTTGCTGGCAGCGGTCGGGAGTGATGGACTTCATCAAGGAGGTCGTATCGTCGGGCTCCAGCATCTTGGTGTCGAGCTTGCGCATCCGACCGTGATGGCGAATCACCGGCGGTTGACCAACCGTGATGTGCAGATCGCTCGCCTTGAGCTGGATGACCGTCGTCAACAACTTGTCGATCAGAACTGTCGAGGCCGCCACGCTCGCTCCTCACCTAGAAGCGGTCACAGGGCACCAGGAGGGAGAGGACAACTGGTCGCCACCATGCTCGCGTACCAAGAAGGGGAATCCCTCCTCACTCGCATTATTGACCCATTCAGAAGACAATCAATTGCGGGCCCGAAAAAAGATAGCTTCGTCGCCTCCCCTGCTCTGGACTTCCTTTGTCCCCATTGTTTGGCGAATTACTAAACATTCCTTGTACCCATTGTGGCTCCGGTTGGGAGCGGGATCGATCCGTTGGTTCGTTCCGAGCTGGCAACCAACCGACCGATCCACCTCAGGCGCCAGACAGGATGATCTCCTTCGGATCTGGCGCCCAACAAGCAAACGGCACGACGGAAGATACCCCCAGCAGACCGTGCGCCTCATTCGCCTTCGTGATGGCAACTGCTGAGCACTTCCTCGAGAGTAGTAACCCCTCTAAGTGCTTTGTTGATACCATCTTCCAGAAGGGTTCGCATCCCCAGGAGACGCGCTTGCCGACGAATGGCCTGGTGCGGTTCCCGTTTGAAAGTCATCTCCCGCAAGGTCGCGTTCATGCGCATCATCTCGAAGATACCCAGGCGGCCTCGATACCCGGTGTGGTTGCAGTGGGAGCACCCACGACCGCGCATAAAGGTGGCCGAGGCGAGTTGCTCCTTGGTAATCCCCGCCAGCTTGATTTCGCTCGCCGCCGGTTCGTCTGGCTCCTTGCACTTGACGCAGTTGATGCGCACCAGACGTTGCGCCATCATCGCGATCACGCTGGATGCCACCAGGAACGGTTGGACCCCGATATCGACCAGTCGTGTAATAGCGCTGGGCGCATCGTTCGTGTGTAGTGTGCTAAAAACCAAGTGTCCAGTCAAACTGGCCTGAATAGCAATTTCCGCCGTCTCGTGATCGCGAATCTCGCCGACGAGGATGATGTTGGGGGCCTGTCGCAACATGGCACGGATGATGCGCGCAAAATCGAGTCCGATCTGGTGCTTCACCTCCACCTGATTCACCCCAGGGAGATAATATTCCACCGGGTCCTCAGCAGTGATGATCTTCCGATCAGGTCGATTCAACTCGTTCAACGCCGCATACAGCGTCGTGGTCTTCCCCGACCCCGTTGGCCCCGTGACCAGGAAGATACCGTTGGGCCGTTTGATGATATTCTGAAAGCGCTGGAAATCGTCCTCGGCAAACCCCAGATCCTTGATGGACACCTGAATACTGCCACGATCAAGGATACGCATGACCGCGGACTGGCCGTTGTTGGTGGGCAACAGACTCAAGCGCAGGTCGTAGTGTTTGCCATTCAGGTTCATCTTGATGCGCCCGTCCTGAGGGCGGCGTTTCTCGGCAATGTCGATCGAAGCCATGATCTTTAAGCGCGAGAGCATCGGAGCCAGCAAACGACGTGGACAGCTGTCCCGTTCCACCAGCACTCCATCGATGCGGTAACGGACGCGAACCCGATCGGCAAAGGGTTCGATGTGGATATCGCTGGCGCGCAGACTGACCGCCTCCTGAATGATCAGGTTGCACAACTTGACCACCGGCGCATCGCTATCGTCGGACATCCCTCCCGCGGCGGTGGATTCCGTTTCGGTGAAATCGATGGCGGTATCGGTGAACTCGGAAAGCATGGAGTCCACCGATTCCGTTTCGCTCTGACCATAATGCCGGTTGATTGCTTCGATGATCTGTTCGCGCGGAGCCAGGACCGGTTGGATGTCCTTGTTCAGAATGAACTGGAGTTTCTGAACAGTATCAAAGTCGCTCGGATCGCTCATGATGATCTTGAGCGCCCCGTTCTCCTGACTGAGGGGGAGAACGACGTTCTCGCGCGCCACTGACTCGGGGACGAGTTCGACCACGGCGGGCGGGATCGTGACCTCGGTCAGATCCACAAACTGCAGGCCATGGAACTCCGCAATGGCACTCATGACCTGGTCGTTGGTGGCATAGCCCAGCTTGACGATGGCGTCGTTCATCTTCATCCCAGCCTGGCGTTCGAGAGCACGAGCCTCTTCGAGCTGGTCCGGACCGAGGATTTGCCGGCGAACGAGAATTTCGGTGAAATCGCCGCGCGACTTGGCCATGGTTGCATTCTCCAGGTGCAGGAACGAAATTCACGGAGCGCCGGAGCGGAAGAGTGGTTGTGTGAACCCGCATCGACATAGCGAAGGGAATCCGGCGCCTCGGGTCTTGGTCAGAATGGTTCCCCAGGGCGTGGAGGATCAAGACATTCTCATTGTTAAGTATCTCAGGAGGATGTGGCAATGCAAGGAAAAAAAGAGCTGCTTCGAGGCGATCCCCTCCCTCCGGCCAGGAGCAGGAAACGCATCGGTCAATCAGGGAGGTGTTGGCACGGAATCTGTATCAGGTAGAGCGGGGCGCCCTGCACATCCTGAAGCCGAGCTTTCTCAACGGCAGGAATCGCCGCAGACCATTGTTGCCATTCCTCTTCGGTCAATAGACAAAGCGCGCCTGCTGGAACCGCCTGGGGCGAAGAAAGACGGATCACCTGGCGCGCGGCATAGTACAGGAGGGTTTCGTCCTTTAGCCGAAAGTAATACAGCGGCGTGTGGGGAGGGACCTGGGCAGCAAGGGCGGCTCCCTTGACCTCCGGGTGGCGCTGCTGCCCGCGGCGCGGCACGATCACCTCGGTGTAGATCACCTTGACCGCCAGCCATGCGACCACCATCCCCACCAGGACCGTGCGCGGGGCCACCCCGGCAAGCGGCCAACGCTCTTTTCCCCGAAGCCAGCCGATCCACACAAACCCCGACAACCCAAGAAGCGCGGGCAGCAAGGGGAGAGAATGTCGAACAGTGTGCACTGGAACCAGGCACCAGAACAGGAGCGCGGGCCAGGCCCAGCAGTGAAAAAGCTGTAACAGCCGGCGCGGCCGTTCGGGCCACGAGGCTGCAAAGGAGCGTCGCCAGGTCCAGGGAATCACGAGCGCGGCGGGGAGACAGGCCCCCAGCACCTCCAGCGGGTGGAGCAGAATTTCATGCCAGGGATACCCGACGGCGCGCTGCCCGGGAACCAGTTTGGTGATCGCCTCTCCGCCGACCGTGCTGCGGAAGGTTTCCCAGCCGACGTGGGTGATCGTCCAGGCCGCCCACCCCAGCGCGAGCCCTCCCCCCAGAAGCAGCGCGCCCAGATGAGGAAGGCGAACCAGAAGCCGTAACTGTCCGCGTAGCCAGAGGAACGGGATCGCGGTCGCATAAAAAAAGAGCGGCGCTGTCCACTTGGTCAACACGCCCCCGGTCATACTCAATAGCGCCAGCGCCCACCAGACACCTTCCTGCCATCCCGGCGAATGTCGGCCTTCCTCATCCGGCGCAGGTTCCTCCGCCGCACAGACGGCTCGGTACAGACACCCAAGCGAAAGGGCGACCCAGGCGAGTTGCTGAATATCCAGATCCGCCCCGGGCACGGCGGGGAGCCAGAAGAGTGCACAGGGTAGGAGAAATCCGGCGAGCAGGGCCACTTCCCGCGCGCGAAAGGCATGGTGAAAGAGATGCATGACCAGAAGGACGGTCACCCCGGCGGCGAGCACGGATGGCACACGCGCTGTCGCGGGGAGGACTGCTCCAAAGGGTAAGCTCGCCAGGACCATCGCCGCATAACCCAGCGGAGGTTTGGTCAGGAGAGGATTTCCTCCCAGGTGGGGGATCAGAGGTTGTCCGGAGCGCAACATCTCCTCGGCCACCAGGGCGCGTAATCCCTCGGTGCGATAGAGCGGTCCCGCCGTCAGGCCATGGCCAAAGACCACGAGCAAAAAGAGGATCAACAACAGCCATGGATAGTTGCGCCGACTCATACCACGTGCATTCCCTGGGAATGGGTGCCAACAGGGCTCGCACCTCCCTGGAGGTCGAACCGAGCGGCACCAGTATGGTCAGAACGACGCCCCAGGAAAAGTCCAGTCCCCCGGTCCTCTCCTTCCCCGAGGATTTGACAGACCGACCACCTTGACCTAGGGTTAGAAAAGGCTCTGAGCGGGGCGCCCCCACACTCGCCCTCCAGCCTGTCCCGTCACCATGCAATCGCGTTCGCAGGGCCAGGGATCGTCTCTCCCGTGCTGCTCTTCCCTGGTCTGTCGCGCTTCACTCAGGCATATCCCCTGCTGCGAGAGTTCTCACATGACGCGTGCAACCAGTGATCATGGTCGCCCGTCCAGCGAGGAGTTGACAGGGTTGAGTCCCTGGTCGTTTCACGATCCCGTGCTGGAAAGGCAAGCAGCGGCCCTGGCTCACAATGTCAACAACCGGCTGAGTGTGGTGATTGGGTATCTGGAACTGGTGCTCTGTGGCGAGGAGGTGAACCCCACGATCCGTGAGTATCTCTCCCACAGCATGAATGCTGCCACGCAGGTGGCCAGGCTCATCCAGCGCTTGATGCTCTTCGCCAACCAGCTCTCTCATCGAAGCATCCCGACCATCTTCCCGGTGCTGGGCTTGGTGGAACGCTTGGCACTCCAGATGCGCGAAGCGAACACCTCCGCGGTGACTGTCCTGGTCGAGAAACAATCCCCCGGGTGGGTGTACTGTGAGAAGGACCTGTTCGCCCTTGCCCTGGAGCAGGTCGTTGCCAACGCGCTGGAAGCAATGGGCGAACAGGGAACGTTGCTCTTGCGTGTCTGGGTGGACGGCGACGACGTTTACGTGGGGGTGCAGGACACAGGTCCTGGCCTCGCTCCAGCGGTTGCCCCACATATGTTCAAGCCGTTTATCACCACCAAGGTGTCCGGCCATCTCGGTCTGGGACTTGTCCTCTGTCAAGATGCCATGCAAGCCCTGGGAGGAGTGCTCACTCTCGAGCAACTTCCAGATGGAATGCTGGTCGTGCTGCGCGTACCCCAGTATCGCCAGGAGCCCGAACCACTTGCGGAGGCCGAGGATCTTGACAGCCGCGAAGGGAGTTATCGCCTGGATCCTGCCGAGAGAACCCCCGCCCCACGGGGTCGATCCCTCGACAGGGGCCCCGAGAAAAGCCGCGAGTAAATCCTCACTATCGACTGGCCTGCTCCCCTTGGGCCCAGGTATAATCGCGCGCCTGTCACCGTCGCCGGGCTGTCCTGGTGTTCCGTCGCGAGGGTCCCATGCGCCACGTTCTTCTCCTTTTCTGTCTGCTGGGCACCTTGTCTACTGTTGCTCCGCCCGGTCGAGCCGAGGAGCCGCGTGTCCTTGTGGAAAAAGCCATCAAGGCTCACGGTGGCATGGAGAAGTTGTTGCAGCTGACACGCGTGCATGAAAAAACACGGGCCACCATGACCGTGGACGACACGACCCTCAAACTCACCACCGATACCCTGATTCAGTTACCCGGCCAGTTTCGCAGCACCATCAAGGCAACCATCAACAATCGACCGCTCGATCTCATTCAGGTTCTCGATGGCAAAAAGGCCTGGACCTCCGAGGATGGCCGCATTGCCGACGCCAGCGAAGGGGTGCTGCAATCGTACCGAGAACTGTTGCATGTGCAGCAGGTGGCAACGTTGGTCCCCCTGCTCGCGGCAGACAAGGGCTACAAGTTAACGGCGTTGCCAGAGATCCAGGTGAATGGCAAACCGGCCCTGGGAATCAAGGTGGCCTTCAAGGGTCGCCGTGATGTTTCGCTCTATTTCGACAAGGGATCAGGATTGCTGGTCAAGGAAAGCTATCTGCTGCACGAGGGGGGCAAGGACTTCAAGGAGGAGGTCTTTCTCAATGAGTACAAGGAATACAAGGGGTTAAAGCGGGCCAGCAAGGTGGTACAGTATCGCGATGGCAAGAAATACCTCGATGCCGAGGTGACCTCTCTGGAATTTCTGGACCGCATCGATGCCAAGGAGTTCGCCCGGCCTTGAAGCGCCACGATCCACCTGAACCAGAAAGCGTGGCAACTCGTACCGAAGATGCCGGTAGTGCCGAGGAGATGGGGTTCGCTTTCCTCCGGGAAGCCTTTGCATTCACCATTCCTTCTCGGTAAACTACTACTCATGCACCTGGACTCCCACCGAGTCCACCTTCCTGATTGAACCTCGCTTCCTTCCTCGCACAAGGTGTTTTGCTTCCATGATGCGCATCTATCGTGCAACCCTGGTCCTCTGGTGTTTCTTCCTGTGGTCCCCGTTCACCCGTGCCGTTGAGCCTGTGCAGCTGGCGCGCACCCCGGACATCTCCCCCGATGGCAAACGGATTGCCTTCAGTTACCTGGGGGATATCTGGGTGGTGGAGAGCATCGGGGGGACCGCGCGCCCAGTGACGATGCACCAGGCCCACGATATCTACCCGGTCTTCAGTCCCGATGGCAAACAACTGGCATTCGCGTCGAATCGCCACGGCAGTTACGACGTGTACGTGGTGAGCGTGGACGGAGGCCGACCGCGCCGTCTCACCTACGATTCGGCGATGGATCTCCCCACAGGATGGTCGCCGGATGGCAAATCGATTCTGTTCGCTTCGATGCGCAGCGCCGGCTTCCCCTCTGGCTACGATCTGTACACGGTGCCGGTAGACGGTGGTGCCGAACGCCGCATCACCACTACCGAGGCTCGCGATGGAGTGTTTTCGCCCAAGGGGGACCGCATTGCCTATGTGCGCGGTCCGGGGACGTGGTATCGCAAGGGCTATCGCGGTTCCTCCAACGATGACCTCTGGGTTTGCGCGGCGAATGGGTCCAACCACGTTCGACTGACCACCTTCGAGGGGCAGGACACCTCCCCGATGTGGAGCGCCGACGGTTCCCGGATTTACTACGTCAGCGAAGGCTTTGGCACCCCGGCCAACCTCGTCTCGATCGATTCCTCGGGGAAGGGCAAGCCCGTCCTTCTCACCAGGGACAAGGCGGGCAAACCGTTCCACACTTCGGACGGAGTGCGCCGGGCGCGCATCAGCAGCAATGGTCAGCAGATCGTTTATGAATGCGGTGCGGACCTCTGGGTGATGGAGGCAAAGGAAGGCGCCACCCCGCGCCGAGTGGTGATCGAGGTGCACGCCGACGACAAGGCCAATCCCGATTCGACGACGACCTTCACCAATCGTGCCACGCAGTACGCCCTCTCTTACGACGAAAAGCACATCGCCTTTGTCGTCCATGGCGAACTCTTCCTGATGCCGGTTGGCCCCCGCGGAGTGCCCCGGCGCTTGACCAATCACCCCGCCAACGACCACGGCATGGCGTGGGCCCCCGATTCCTCGAAAATGGTCTTCCTCTCTGATCGGGGCGGATACGAGGATCTCTATCTTCTGGAAGCGAACGATCCCGAACACCCCAAGTTTGTCGATGCTCACGAATTCAAGGTGAAACAACTCACCAACACGCGCGATCCCGAATCGGGCGTGACCTTCTCCCCCGATGGCAAGCGCGTTTCCTACCTGAGCGGGGGGAAGCTCTGGACCATGAACCCCGACGGGAGTGATCAGAAAATCGTGATCAACACCCCGCAAGTGATCGACTACGAATGGTCCCCCGACTCCAAGTGGATCGTCTTCGCGCGAATGGACGGCTCCTTTGCCAGCGAGCTGTATATCATGCCGGCAGCGGGCGGCAACGCCGTCAATGTGACGCGGTTCGCCACCTTCAACGCGGGCGTCACCTGGAGCCAGGATGGCAAAAAGCTGGCGTTCCTGAGCATGCGCCAGGGGAAGGATTCGAGCCTCTATGTGCTGTCGTTGGAAAAACCGGCGGCTCCCGGCGTCCCCGCCCGCAAGGATCTGACCATCGACTGGGAAGACATTCACCTCCGCGTCAATCAGCCCTCGTCCATGGCAGTGCGGGAAGGAGCCATTTCCTCCGATGGCAACACCGTTGCCTTTGTCGCCACGTCCGAGGGATCGACCGATCTCTGGGTCGCCAACGCGAGCGGCGGGCGCGTGACCCGCTTGACCACGGGGAACATCCGCCCGCAACAGGTGCAGTGGTCGCGGCGCAATCCGACAGCCCTCTTTTTCCGCGATGGCAACGGCCAACTCCACATCGCCCGGTTGACCATCTCCACCAGCGGCATCTCCGGCACGACCGCCATGATTCCCTTCAAGGCCAAGATGACCGTTGTTCGCGACGACCTGTACACCGAGATGTTCGACCAGGCCTGGCGTTCCCTCTCCGATAACTTCTACGATGACAAGTTCCACGGGGCCGACTGGGAAGCGGTGCGCAAGAAGTATCGCCCCCTGGTCAAACATGTGGCTCAGAAAGAGGATCTCTATTCTCTCCTGTACCTGATGATGGGGGAACTGAACGCCTCTCACCTGGGCGTGAATGGATTCACCAGCGCCCCCGATGAAACGACCGCGTATCTGGGCTTCCTCTTCGACGACACCTACACCGGGCGCGGGCTCAAGGTGGCCGAGATTCTGCGTCGAGGCCCCGCCGATAAACGCGGTTTCAATCTCAAGCCCGGCGAATACATCCTCGCCATCGACGAGGTGGAACTGACCCCCAAGGTGAACGTGAGCAAGTTGCTCAACGACAAGGTGGGGGAAACGGTCGTGCTGCTGGTGGCGGCCAAGCCCGACGTGAATCTCAAGGATCCCAAGGCGGTTCGCCGTCTGGAGACCCAGACGATCTCCTACAGTCAGATTTCCCGCCTGATGTATGAACGCTGGGTGGAGAACAACGCCCGGCGCGTGCACGAACTGAGCCAGGGGAAACTGGGCTATATTCACATCCCCAGCATGGATGAAGCGGGCCTGGAGCGCTTTGTGCGCTCGCTTTACTCCGATAATTACGACAAGGAAGCAATCGTCCTCGATGTGCGTTTCAACGGCGGTGGCTTCACCCACGATCAGGTTCTGAACTACCTCGGCTCCAAGCAGCACACCTTCTTCCGCCAGCGTTACGGTGGGGAGGGCGCGGTGCTGCGCTCCTACGATCGCAAGTGGACCAAGCCGGTCACGTTGCTTATCAACAACCGCTCCTACAGCGATGCCGAGATCTTCCCGAATGCGTTCCGCGCCCTTGGCCTGGGAAAACTCGTCGGCCAGGCGACCGGTGGCTATGTGATTGGAACCACGTCCACCCAGCTGATCGACGGCTCTGTGCTGCGTCTGCCTCGGACAGGGGTCTACACTCTGAAGGGAGTGAACATGGACAAGCAAGGAGTGAATCCCGATGTCTCCGTGGAGATCACCCCCGAGCACCTCGCCCGCGGTCAAGATCCGCAGCTCGATAAGGCCGTGGAGGTTCTCCAGGTCGACCTGGCCAACTGGAAGAAGGCCCAGGGGAACTTGACCTCCCGCAACGAACAACCGAAGAAGTGATCCGGTTGTTCCTGGCTTGACCAGACGAACAGGAGGCGTGGCCCCAACTGGGTGATTCACGCCTCCCTGTTCGTTTAGCCTGCGTTCACCGCGTTATTTGTCCGACGGGGTGCCAAATCCGCTGAGAAGCGATCCCAGGCGGCCCTGTGTTTTCAGCAATTCCTTGTACAACTCCAGCATGTCGGCGCGCTTCGCCGTGATCACCTGAAGGCCGCACAGGGCCATCTCGTCGGTGGTCTGTTCCCCCCAGCGCACGAGTTTGGGCGGATGGTTCGGATTCTTGGAATTGTCGGCGGAGTTATCGTAGTACGCGACCATCTCCAACTTCGTTCCTTTGGGGAGCGCCACAGGCTTGCGGTAGCGGTATTGATCCTGCCAGTTGAAGTCCCAGTCCTTGATCCAGATCAGTGACTCTTGCTTGCCGTTGGGGAGGGTTGCCGTCACCTTCATTTCGCGGCCCAGCAAATGCATGTGTGGAGTGATCCCCAGTGCCTGCACATCAACCGGGAGCGTGAAGGTCGCCTTGACCTCATGCCGCTTTTCTCCGGCAGGGATGGCGAGCCGGCGATTCACCAGCGGAACGCCCATCACCAGTCGTTGCGCCGGCTTTCGAGTAAAGTAGATCCCGAGTGTGGATTGATCCTTTTCCACCTTGCCGCTGGGGTGATAGTGAATCTGCAAGACCACATCCGACCCCTTGCGCAGCATGCGTCCGGTGCCCTCCGGAAGGCGTCGCGCCGTGGCCCCGGGAGCCCAGCCACCCAGGGAACCGGTGGGGACAATGCCGATTCCGCCAAAACTGCTGTAGCCCGGGCCAGGATCCGCTTCATCCTTCTTGCGGGCTGCTCCGGTGTTATCGAGGAAATAGAGCGCATGATGGACAACGCGCCGATTCCCCGGACGAAACTCGACCGCCGCCACGGTTCGATCCTCGGTCAATCCCGTGGGGAGAACGAAACAGCGATAGACATCGCGGCCATCGGCGCGCACCTCGAAGGGTTCAGCCATCTTGAGTATCAGATCCGGCTGTCCCAGTTGCCACCCCTCGGTAAACTTCGGCGCGGGGGGAAGATCGCTCGCCTTGCCCTCCTTCGCGCCGCTCTCCGCCCACTGCGCCAGGAGCTTGATCTCGGCGTCGCTCAACCGGCGCACATCCTCGAAATCGCCGTGCCCAGGTTCGGCTTTCCACGGTGGCATCCGTCGCTCGCTGGTAATCTGCGCCAGAAAGTCGGCGCGCTTGGCCGCGTCCTTGTAGGTCAGCAAGTTGAACGGCCCCACCTCGCCAGGCCGATGGCAACTGGCGCAGTTTTTCCACAGAATCGGAGCGATGTGCTTGGTAAAGGTAATCTCCTCGGCGGCCGACGCGGGGAGAGCGAAGGTCACTCCAAGAAGCAGCGCAGGCACGAAGCGATGCATGATCCAGTCCTTTCTACTGCGAGGACGATGGGCCTACCTCTTCCACAGGCGTTAATTCTGAATGGGGCGCGGAAGCGGACATCCAAATGCCCGGGTCGCGCGGGGCGACGGTTGTCTACCAGCGAGAATCGCCGTGAGCGCATCTTCCAGATCGTGTGTGCGGGGCTCGTCCCGGCGTTTGCCATCCAGGGCATAGCGATCGTCGATCCGACCACGGTAGAGCATCTCTCCGGCTGGATTCAGCACGGCTACCTCGGGCATGATGCGCACTCCGGTCTGGCGGGCGAGCGTCTGCGTGGGATCCAGAAGCGTGGGAAAGCTCAGGCGGTACTCTTTCGCATGCTTGCGGGCCACCTCCGCGGTCACGTCCGGATCGGGGTGCACACCAAGCACCAGCACCCCTCGCGGGCCATAACGCTCAGCCAACCGGGTCAGCGTGGGAGCATAGCCGTTGGAAACCGGACATTCCGTGCCAAGAAAGATCAAAACGATCGCCTTACTCCCCTTCCACTCCTTCGGAGTGTGCTTCTTCCCCTGCGCATCGGGCAGCGAAAAATCCCCGACCTTGGCAAGCGGGTCACGCGCGCAGAGCGGTCCACTCAATAGCAAGAACACGCACAGCGAACGCAGGCGTACCATGAGCACCTCTGTTCTGAATCGAGCAGATCAAGAAATGTGTGGCGCCAGGTGCTGACGAACCACCGGCGCCGCAAGATTGCAGCAGGCCCGCACTCACTGATCCTTCTTCGATCGTAACTGTCTCCTCATCTCCGCGATCCTGGCGAACTCGTCCCTGGACAGAGAACCGTTCTTGTCTGTGTCGAGCCGTTCAAAAAGCCGGTCGAGCATGCGATCAAGGAGTTCGGAACGATCCTTGAGACGCCCCTGCCCCAGTTGACCAAGTTTCTCTCCAACTTTCTTGAACTCATCCCTGGAGAGTTTCCCATCGTTGTTGCTGTCGAGCGCCTTGAAGATCGCTTCGGGATTGCGTTGCCCCGCGCCCCTGGGAGGAGTGGGGTCATCGGCACGAGCAACCGTGGCGGCAAGCAAAAACAGCAGACCTCCAAGCGTCCAGGGACGTGGCACCATCGCAGAACCTCAGGAAAAGGGTCGAGGAACAATCACGACTTGTTCTTTGGCGCAGGAGCAATGCCAAAATAGCGTTGAAGAAGCATCGCCCGGCGACCCCGTTCATTCTGGCGCGTATAGATCGGGGCGCGCGGTTCGAGATGCCCTTCGAGTTGATAACTCCGATCGAGTTGCGGACTGGTTTCGAGCAGGGTAAAGGTGACGGTGGCAGTGGGGCGACCGTTGAAGGCGCGGTGCAGCACCAGCCGTTGCAGCACCTTGGTCTCGGCATCCACCTCCAACTCCGCCGAACGCAACCGGGCATGGAAGCGATCCCGCAGCGGCTCGGCCTGGATCAGATAGGTGCCGCGTTGATGCGGAATGGGCCCCTGACGCGTCAACTCAAAATGCTGCAAGACCTCGTTGAGCAGCGTTTCCACCTGCATGCTGTAGAGATCACACAGCACGCCCATCGAGTCGGTATATTCGTCCTTCTCCAGGCGCAGCCCCTGGCGCGTGCCAAGAGCAACCCAGAGGCGCCCCTGATCGTCACGACCAAGTTTCCAGCGTTGCTCGGGGTTGGTCGATTCCAACCAGAAGCGATCGCCACGCGTCCACAGGCGCATCTCGCGTTTCTGCAACAGGGGCGGCTGGCGTTCGAGCAATCCGCCCGGCTCGGGAGTCGCTTGCACAAGATAGCAACGATCCATCGGGAGCGCATGAACCCGCTGAGCCTCGCGCACGATCGTCTCGGCGCTGGCCTGAGCAGACGGTCCAAGGTAGAGCCCGGCGACGAAGGTGGCCACCAGAAGGAGCGCCGCCGTCACACTCCACCCCCAGCGCCGGAGCAAGCGCCATTGCTGGGGCCGAAGAGTGGGAGCGGCAGGGGCGGTGTGCCGACGCGCCTTGATGCGCTGCAGGAGGGCGACCGAATCAATACCTTCGGCCTGCTGAGTCAGATGCGCGGCCACCAGGGAATCGACCTGTGCGTCGCTCAGTGGTTGGCGAGCCTTCATCCAACTTTCTCCTCCAGATACGGGGCCAGGTGCTCTGCCATCACCTGGCGAGCACGATGAATCAACACCCCGGCATGGCCCGAGGTCACCTCCAGCATCTGACCAATCTCTTGCAAGGAATGACCAAGGATTTTCAGTTCCAGGGCCGCCCGTTGGAGCAGGGGCAGTTTGGCCAACCCCTCCGCCACGGCGGCTTCCAGTTCGCGTGTCATCAGGATGCGCTCGGGCGGCTCGGTCTGCGGATCCCGGATGTCCTGGGGACGATCATCCTGGGCAGCCTGCAGGCTCAACACTGGTTTTTCCCGGGTGTTGCGGTTGAAGCAGGCATTGGTGACAGAGCGAAACAGGAGCTTCCGTCCATCACGCGGTAGATCATACAGGTGGGCTTTTTCCAGCAGGCGAAAGAAACAATCCTGTACAACATCCTCGGCCGCGCCACGATCCTTCAGCAGTGACGCGGCATACGCCACCGCGGGAGCAACATTGGCGAGGATCCACCCATCCAGATCCGGCACCTCCGCAGGGGTCGATTCGTCCGCCAAGCGTTGCTCCTTCAGAACCGAAGGGACCTCTACGTTGATCAACCCGCCCCCTGGAAAAATCTTACACCTTTTTCCCGCCGCTGCGGTATAGTCAGGCACAGAGCCGCTTGTGGACCTACCCTGGAGATTGTCGTCATGCGTCGTTTGCTCTCCGCTCTCTTCC
>JAKOSN010000044.1 GCA_029777335.1 Planctomycetota bacterium | reverse complement strand
GGTCGAGACTGGGCACCACATAGCCGTGATTGTTGAGCGCCCCGGCGGTCTGCACCAGGTCTTTGGGCGCCTCCTTGTGGCGCGGGTAGACCCACCACTGGGCGCCATACGTGGGATTCTGCTTGATGCTTTTCCAGGCACATTCATAGTGGCTCGCGGGGACCAGCTGTTTGCCCGCCCAGTTGCCCCGGTGCAACGCCAGGTAGCAGAAGCGCGCATGCTCGCGCGGGGTTGTCAAAATTCCGCTGTAGCCCTGATTGTACGGCCCAATCTTGCCCTTTCCGCCTATCTGCATCCACTTGACATTGGTCATCCCAATGGGATCCAGAACGCGCTCCTTGAGGAAGGGAAAGAGATCCTTCCCGGCCGCACGAGGAAAGACGAGCACCAGATGCGCCACGCCTGCGTTGCTGTAGAAGAACTTCTCACCCGGGGCACTCTTGAGCGCGCGAAACGGTGATTTCTCGGTCTTTCCCAGGGCGATCTCAAACGGCTCCACCTCGGTGGGAAGATTCTCGGTCCCCAGTCCGCTGGTCATGTTCAGCAGGTGACGCACCGTGATCTCCGCCTTGCGCGGGTCCGGCAGCGGCAAGGATTCAGGTAACCACTCCTTGTTGCACACCCTGGTATCCAGGGTGATCTTCTTGCCCTCGGGGAGTTTCCCGGCCGCACTGTCGTCCAGAAGCAAGCCGTAGGCCAGGCTGGTGTAGGCCTTGGAACTGGAATAGATGTTGAACGTCTTGTTCCTGTCGCCATTCTTGTACCATTCGCCGACGATCACGCCATGGCGAATCACGATCATTCCGGTGGCGCCGTCGCTCTGCGCATTGTACTCCCACGCCGCCTGGAGCTTGTCGTAATCCACCCCATGGGCAGCGAGGGCGGCTTTTCGCCGTGCCTCCGAGTCGTTCTTGTTGGCGAGGGCGGAAGGCCACCCGCCCCTGGTTTCTGGGGGTGGGAACGAGTTGCTCAGCGCCGGTTGGTCGGCAGCGTTCCCCGATTTGCCCAGCATCAGCACGGCAAGCAAGGCAGCGAACCAGATCGTGCTCCTCATGATGTCTCCTGCGTGATCTCTTCGCGGACTGAATCTCGGCCTGAAGCCGTAGGCTACCGAGGAGACGCACACAATGCAAACAACGATTTGCCCTGTCGCCTAGAAGGAGACATGCTCACCAAACCGATGGCGCAAGACCGCCCTGCTCTCCGCATTCAGCGGATTCTTGGTGAGACGGAGGGAACGCAGACGAGGGAAATGGGGCGAAGCCGCCAGGGCGTGCGCCCCCGGTTCGCCGATGCGATTGTAGCTGAGATCGAGGGTGCTCAGGTTGGCGAGGAGCGCCGCGTCCGCCAGCCCCGCCGCTCCTGCATCACCCACGTGATTGCCCTGCAAGATCAGTTCCCCCAGAGCGTGGACGTGGGGCGAGGCGGCCAGACCGAGCGTCTGCTCGTCGCCGAGTTCCAGATCGCTCAGATCGAGCGTCTGCAGCCGCACGAGGAAAGGCGACGCTGCCAGCCTCCCCACTGTCTGGGCCGTGTCATCCCACGCTCGGCGAACGCGCAGACGGCGGAACGGAGTCGCCGCGAAGATCGCGGCGGCGTGTACGAGAAATTCGTTCACCGTCAGCGAGGCCGATTCGACAAATCCCCGCTCAAATCCGGCGTAGCGCAGGATGCGCGGCAAACCACTCCGCCAGGTTGCTCCGTGTTGCTGCCACAGCAATTCCTCACGCGCGCGGAGTTCCTCGTCGTGATCCTCGCTGGCGGATAATGCGGCGCGGGTACATTGCAGGCGAATGAACTCGCCCCGAGGGTCGCCCCGTTCCTCCAGCCAGTCGGCAAAGATCAATCGACTCGCCACGTCGTCCGGGTTTGCACGGATCGCCTGCAAAAACCCATCCTCCTCGGGAAGTCTCGCTGGCACTGCCTCGGAGATGGGGCCATGGATCGCCTCGTACACTTCACGGCGATGAATGGGGATTTCGGCCGGAGAGACGATGCCAAGGCGGATCCTGTCTCCGCGAATCTCCATGAGGGTGAGGCGGATCAGGGTTTGGATCACGATCGATTCGCCGCGCCGACGCGTGAGCACAACGGTGGCTCGCGGCGGCACCGGGCGCGCAAAGGAGCCAAGTCGCAAGATCTGATCCCCGAGCGCCCCGCGCGGAGCCGAGAGGGGCAAATCATAAGCGTCGGTGAGTTCTTCGCGGAGAATGCAGATATCAGTGGGAGCAGAGACCCCCAGTCGAACGGAATCGTGACGAATGCCGACCACGGTCACGCGGATGTGGTCACCGATCATCACGCTCTCATTTGTTTTTCGAGAGAGAACCAGCATGAGCAATCCCTCGGGCTCTGCATGGGTCACCTCTCCATTCTACCAGGCGAAGCTTGTCCCCGGGAAAGAGAGGTTTCTCTTCCCGGGGATAAGGATTATTCCACCAGCGCCAGCAAACGAGCGCGCGAGGTCCTGCCGGTGTATTTCAGATAGACGTTGCCATTGCCTCCCATCGCCAGGTCCTTGACGATGTACTGCCCGCCAATCCAGTTCCCGGTGTAGGTGAGCCCATCCTCCCCGGCATAGGTGCCTCCCTTGCCGCTGACCGTCAACTGCGCTCTCCTTGCCGAAAACGCTGAGAGATCGGGCTCAGATTCTCCCCATGAATGCGCTTCCCCCCTTTCTGCCCACTCGCTACAATCGTCCCCATCTCCGCCACGGAGAGATCGTTAGCGTCCGGGAGTTGTCTGCGCTGATTCGCAGTGCGGCTCGGCGTGGACAACAGGCTCTCCTCCCGAGGGTGGTTTACCCTGTGCTGCACGGATCCTCACGTCACGAGGGCGTGACCACCTGCGCCGGGGCGAGGTCCGAACCAGAGGTCTGAACGAATGAATGTACAGGTAAATGAGCAGCTGACTCAGGATATCGCCGATACCCCGGCGAGCAATCCCGTCCTTCGCTTTTTCAAGGCCCATCCCAAGGGTTTCTGGTTCTTCTTCTGGGGTGAGTTCGCCGAACGCTGCTCCTACTATGGCATGCGCGCCATCCTGGCCAAGTACATGGCCGACGCGCTCGGCCTGGGGCAGGAGAACGCGGCTACCTACATGTCGTTCTTCATCGCCGCGTGTTACTTCCTGCCGCTCCTGGGCGGGTGGATCGCCGATAATTTCCTCGGCAAGTACTGGACGATCGTCGGCTTCTCTCTGCCGTACATCCTTGGCCACGTGATCCTGGGCATCGAAAACATCCCCTGCCTGGTCATCGCGCTCAGTTTGCTGGCGATGGGCAGCGGGGTGATCAAGCCCAACATCTCCACCTTGATGGGGTTGACCTACGATCAGCAACGCCCCGGCGATACCAAGTTACGCAGCGATGCGTTTGCCACCTTCTACTTCGCCATCAACATCGGGGCCGCGTTGTCGCAGTTCGCGATGCCGCCCATCCGTGATGCCGCCGGCTACTTCTATGCCTTTCTCTTCCCGGCAGGGTTGATGGTGCTGGCCTTCATTATCTTTGCCCTGGGCAAGAAATATTACGGCGTGCAGGTGATCGAGCGCAAGGAGCGCACTGCTGAAGAACGGGCCGAACAGCGCAAGATCCTCGGCCGAATCATGGGGCTGTTCGTGCTGGTGATGTTCTTCTGGGCCATCTTTGATCAGGCCGCCAGCACCTGGATCTTCTTTGCCGACGCCTGCATGACCGATCATCTCCTTGGGTTCAAGATGAACGCCGAACAGGTGCAGTCGTTCAATGCCGTCTTTATCCTGATCTTCCTCCCCCTGGTGACGATTCTGCTCAAGCGCCTGATCGACAAGGGCTATCGCATCCGGGCCACCGACAAGATGCTTGTTGGCTTTGTTCTGACGGCGACCTGCATGGGAATCATGGCCCTGGCAGCCCTGTTGGCGGGAACGGCCGACCTGCGCCCCGCCCTCGCCGAGGGCGTCAAGGAGGCGACTCCCCTCTCAGTCGTGATCGCTGGCAAGGGAGAACCAATCACCATCCAGAAGCCCATGAAAGTGATGGT
>JAKOSN010000262.1 GCA_029777335.1 Planctomycetota bacterium | reverse complement strand
TTCCACCATTTGTCGTATTATCCGCTCTCCGTTCTCTTCGATCACAGCGGGATCTCGTTCCTGGTTCTCGGTGGGTTCATCTGTGGTCTCGGGCTGCTGCTCCGCTGGTTGAAGCCGATGGCCAGGGAAGAGCAGGCGAGTCCCCTGGCCCCCGGACTTCCAACCTGGCTTTACTTCGCCGTGGCGGGTCTCGTGCCGTTGGGCATCATGACGGTCTCGATCTCGAAATCGCCTATCACGGGCAACATTATCGTTCAGCCACTCTTCTGGTTGTTGCTCCTGCCGCTGGTGGCCTGGGCGCATGCCAGCAAGGGTGCGTCGCTCACAACCGACCGGTGGTTAGCTGGAATGGCGGGGGTTGGCCTATTTGTTGGGATGAATGGGCAACTCCACGCGGCGTCCATTCATCGCTCTGGGACGCTCCACCCCTACGACACAGAGCAGATGCTGGCTCTGATCCATGATCTTCGGACCGAGCAACGCAATCTCTCTGTGGAGAGGGTACGAGTCGCCTCCGATACGCTTTCTGATTGGCTCTACTCCACGACCATGCAGGTTTATCTTTACGAACGCGAGCGGAAACTCGTGGACCTGTCTTCAACGCTCGGCAGTTCTCTCTTTGCGATTGGAGAGAAGGAAGCCCTTGCGAGCCTCGCCGAGGCGGACTTTGCGATTCTGCAGGAGAACTATCTGCAGGATAAGTCTTCGGTTTATCCGTTCCATCACTCGATGCAACAGATCCATCCTCAGTTACGCCGCTACTGCGAGGAGCATTTCACCCTGAAGGGGAAGTACGTGGTTCATGGCGACACCTACCTCCTTTATGTGCGGCCCTATCTTCAGGTAAAAAAATGTCCCTGGGGGTGGGTCACTCCCGAAGGAATCACTCTGACGGGAACAAGCAAGGCCTTGCACCGATTCCCCGTTGTTGAGCTTCAAGGCGGCATTCCCAGCGAGCGATTTGCCACCCTTCCCGGGATCGCCGCGCAGTTTCGCCTGGGCGAGGCTGCTCCGCGCACGATCCCTGCGAAGATTCAGTTCAAGGGCAACGCCTACACCATTCGCCTGCGGATCGATCCAAAGGAACTGTCGGACCAGGATGCTCCGGTGGAGATCAGAATTGTTTTTGATCGGTTCTTTCGGGCACCAATGAGTGCAGGACATGAGGACGAACCACTGGCTACCTTACCACCGTCCACGGTGCGGCTGTATCGCTCGTTGCCGGAGTAGAGGGGTGGTGGGCACCCGGGGAGTGCAAGGAAACCGGGCTGATCTCTTCCGAGGTCAGCCCGGTGTGTTTCTGGCGGTTGTTACGAGGCCCGTAGCCACGGGTCACGCCTGTTGCGGTTCTTCCCAGAACGGGCTGATGGCGTGGATCTTCTTCAGGATAAGTTCGCGTTCACGACCATCCTTGGCGGCAGCCAGCTTGCTCTTCAGCTTCGCCAACTTCTTTTTGCGGTGATAGCGGCGGTTGAGTTCGATGCGACGCTCGACCATCGGTCTACGATCCTCGGGGAATTTCGGGGTTAGCCATCCTCGCCAATCGGCATCCCTTGTTTTGTAGCGACTTTCTCAAAGAGATCAACTGCTGCCCGGAGAGGAATCGCTTCCTTGCCGAGCAGCAGTTGCATGGGA
>JAKOSN010000261.1 GCA_029777335.1 Planctomycetota bacterium | reverse complement strand
TTCCGACTTCAGATCCTGGAAGGTTCCAATCACCGCAGAGACTGCAGTGCCTGCAGCTGCGAACCCCGCAGTTGCTGCCGCGCCGATCGCACCAATCGCAATCCCGGCCGGACCGAGTGCGGAGCCAATCCCACTTGTCACCGAAGAGGCAAATGATTTGACGGAGGCTCCCGCCTTGTCCAGCCCGGCCAACAAGCTGGCTGGGTTGGCGCTCATTACCAAACTCAGGTTGCCGATTGCAGAACTCATCATGCACCCCCGTTATCCTGCTCCCCTCGCCTTAGCAACTCCTCGAGTGGATCGAACTGGTCAATCTCGGCCTGGACAGTGAGCCGCGTCCTGCTACTCGGATCCAATCCGTACAGAGAGGCAAACTCTCTCATCGCCTTCCAGGCCGACCGCTGCCTTGCCACGGCGGGGTGTGCCTTCACGCCACCGTTCCCCGTCGCAACCGTGTAACCATCTGCGGCCAGTGTTTCCGTGGCCGATCGGAACTCCGCCCACGCCTCGCAATACGCCGCCAGGCAATCCCCATCGATCACCGTCAGAAGCCCCAAACGATCCAACTCGGGCACAATCTTCCGCCATTTGGATTTTGCCTCTCCTGAGAGCCAGGAGGGGCATTGCGGTCGGCCTCTCCTGGGCATCGGCTCCGCACCCCGAACGTTGCCGTGGCGGTCGGCCCGGTAGGTGCCACCGATCACTTTCAATCGCGTCGGTTTCGGCTTGCGTCCCCGGGTCATAGTCACCAACCCCACTTTGAATGCACAATTTTGCCAAAAAAGTTGTTCGAGATGCCGATCGGTCTACATCTTTTTCGCCCAGAGATTCGACCCCCTATCCCCCCTCTCGGCTCTAAAGGGTGTGCGACCTGGTGGGAGCGTCTGGCCTGGGTTGAGATCGTGGGGAGACCACGGAAGCGACCGGCCCATCTCATCGTCAAGCATCCCGAAGCCACCCGGCGAGTTGGGTGGGAGAGCAGGTGCTGCACGGCGGAAGAGGCGAGAGAGCAGGCCCGGGGCGAGAGAGGTCCGCAGTGCGGCAGCAACCAGGGAGAGGAGCTGACGGTAGATCATGCCGAGGCGACCGCCTGATCCTCGATCGGTTCAACCCGTGGGTATCCCAGGATGGCCAGCGCGGCGATGTTGATGTCGCCGGCATCGTTGCCGCTGGGGGTGATGGTCAGTCGCACATAGCGCTTGGGGCCAAGATAGCCGAGCTTGAAGGACGTATTATCATCGGAATAGAGAGGGGTGGCGCCCTCCTCCGTGCCAAGCAAACAGGAGTCCCCCACGGCCGCATGATCGCTGAGAGTGGGGTCGTTGCCGTCTTCGAGCAAGGTGGTGAAGGTCACGTTGGCGTCAGTGATCCCACCGTAGAGAATCACAAACTCGCAGGAGCCAAACCCCAGCAGGTCGATGATGTTACCAACGATCGCCGTGCTGTCGTTGGTCTGCACCTGGGGCGGAATGGCGATCGGACACTTGATCTGGTTGTGCATGTCCTGAAGCATAGCAGGTCTCCAAAGTTCACTTGAGAGAGCCCTTTTTGACAAGACAGTCATGCTCGGCAGGAGTCAGGAACCCGAACTCCACGGCCTCATCGAGCCAGAGCCGCACCGAGGAACTCGGCTCCTGCAGGTCCAACGCGGCGAAGTGCTCAGAGAAAAAACCCATCGGCCGAATGGCCTGCAGCGAGAGCATGTCCCTGTTGCTCAACTCGTCACGGAACAGCAATTCCGCCCGGGCCACATGACAGTAACGGGCAATCGCCTCAGCCATCTGTCGCACCATCTTGCGATGATGCGGGGCGAGCTCGCGACATCCCTCATAGGCCAGGGAGGACTTGAGTCGGTCCATGTGCACCTGGTGAATCTCTCGGGCCCGGCGCAGGATCTGCAGCTCTCGACGCAGGTGCTGGTGCCGAGCACGCAGCCCATCGGCCAGAATCAGGGAGCCTGGGCGGCGCAGGTATGCCGCAGCCTCGGCATCCACAGTGGATGCCTCATTCCGACGCAGGTCCGCCTCGATCTCGCCGATCTCGCCGATGAGATGGGATTCCGCCTGGGCCAGTTCTTCGAGTTTGGCCTGCGCTTCCCGCCAGGCAGGAAAATCGGTGAGGGAGGGCAACTTCAGATCGGCGAGGGGATTCATCTCACAGCGGGGCCCCGTGGGAGCGGGGAAGTCGCTCGCAATCAGGTGGTGCGAGTTCTGCGGGGGCGGCACCCGGTTGGGATCCACGGGGGGCAGGAATGGCTTCATCACGTCAGCCCAGGTCCGCTTGGTCTTATTATTGGTCTTGCTCATCAGAGGTCTCCCTCGTGCAAAAGGTGATAAGCCAGGGCCTGCAGCTCATGGTGGCAGCGCTGCCGAATGCGCTGGTTGTCGCCGCGAGGAATGCCCGGGCCGGGGTCATCGACAGGGGAAGAGGAGGCCAGACTTAGGACGATGCCCCACAAGGTGGCGTCGTTGGCGGGGCGTGTGGTCAAGGTGATCTCGGACAACCGGACCCCGTCGATCACGCACACCTGTTGCCCACGAAACCGAGCGGAGGGAACGTACTCCCCTCGGCGGAACTTCCCCGCAAAGGAACAGCCAACGAGCCCGGAGGCGAGCCGGGCCTTGAGGGTGTGCAGCTCGGGGTGGTGGGGTCGCAGGGTGAACTGAAAGAACAGACCCACGCCGTCCTGCATGACAAACGCATCCTGGCTCGCCGTCGAACCAAGCAAGCGGTCGTGGTCATGATCGACCAGGAACCGGATCGGCTTGCCGTGTGCCAGATCAATCGCATTGAAGGCCGATCGTTCCAGAATCTCTAACTGGTCGATA
>JAKOSN010000260.1 GCA_029777335.1 Planctomycetota bacterium | reverse complement strand
GTCTGTGTGCGGTTGGTCTGCTCTACAAGGAATTCAAGCTCCACACCTTCGATCACGGGTTTGCCCAGGCTCAGGGGTGGCCGGTTTTTCGCCTGGATCTGTTGCTGATGACGCTGCTGGCCCTGACGGTGGTTGTCGGGCTGTCCACCGTGGGGGTGGTGATGATCGCCGCGTTGCTGATTATCCCCGCGGCGACCGCGCGCTTCTGGACGGAGCGTCTGGGAGTGATGCTGCTCCTGGCGATTGCGGTCGGCGAGATCATGGCGGTGGTGGGGGCGCTGCTCAGCACGCGCTACGCCTACATGCCGGCCGGGCCAGTGATTGTCCTCGTGGGGACGCTCCTCTTTGGTCTGTCGAGTCTGTTCGCCCCGCGCCGTGGTTTGGTGGCGCGCACCCTCAGCGAACGAGCCTTCCGCCAGCGCCTGCGCCTGGGAACGCTCACGCTGGAGGAACTCGAGGCGGAGAACAACCGATGAGTCTCGCGCCGGCCGTGCCCTTCACCTGGCAGGATGCGGGCTGGACGTTGGCCGTGGCCATCCTGTGCAACGTCAGCTGTGCCTTGCTGGGGTGCTATCTGGTGCTGCGTCGTCTCAGTCTCCTGGGCGATGCGATCAGCCACAGTGTCCTCCCCGGGATTGCGCTGGCCTTTCTGCTCACCCAGCGCATCAGCGGGTGGCCGATCATTCTCGGGGCGATGCTGCTGGGGTTGCTCACCACCTTGCTGACCCAGACCGTGACCCAGCTGGGCAAGGTGGCCGAGGACGCCAGCATGGGGGTGGTCTTCACCTCGCTCTTTGCCCTGGGCGTTCTTCTGATGAGCAGCGAGACGGTCCGCAATGTGGATATCGACGCCAGCTGTGTGCTCTACGGGTTGATCGAAACGGTCTCGGTGAATCGGGTCACGTGGCTGGGGCTGCGCGTGCCCCAGGCGCTGCTCACGCTCGGTCCAATGATGCTCTTGACGATCGCGTTTGTGCTCCTTCTCTGGAAGGAACTCAAGCTGGCGTCGTTCGATCCCGCGCTGGCGACCGCCCTGGGATTCAACGCAGGGGGGATTCACTATCTGCTGATGGCGATGGTGGCGGCGGTCACGGTGGCATCCTTTGAGGCGGTGGGGTCGATCCTGGTGGTGGCGATGCTGATTGTCCCTGCCGCCACGGCTCACCTGCTCACAGATCGGCTGCACTGGATGATGGTGGTGGCAGTCATGGTGGGGATTGTCTCGGCCCTCATGGGCTACCTGATAACCCGTTATGTCTCCACAAGCCTGGCCGGGATGATGGCGGTGATGGCGGGGCTGCAGTTTGCCCTGGCGGTCTTCCTGGCGCCACGACATGGCGTGCTGAGCAAGATTCGCCGCAACACGCTGCTCGCTGTGCGTATTCGCCGCGAGGATCTGCTTGCCTGGCTGTATCGCCGCGAGGAACAGGCCGCCCAGCCCGTGCCGATGGGGCTGACCGAGTCGCCCGCCAGCGTTCAGGGCCTGCTCGGCAAGTTGGCGGTACTGTCGGCGCGCAGCCAGGGGTTGATCGTTCAGCAGGGCGAGCGGGTGCAGCTGACCGAGGCTGGACGGCGCGAGGCGGTCATCGTGGTGCGGTCGCATCGGTTGTGGGAGGCCTTCCTGACAGAGAATCTGGACTTGCCGCTCGATCATTTGCACGAACCGGCCGAGCAGATGGAACACTTCATTGGCCCCGCGCTGCAGCAGGAGATCACGGCGCAGCTGGGGCAACCCGAACGTGATCCCCACGGGAAGGTGATCCCGCGCTCGTAAGCCTCAGCTGCGAAGAGCCGTCATGAAAGTCAAGGAACTCCAGATTGCGCGCCTGCGCATTCCGCTCCGACGCCCTGTTCGCCATGCCTCGCACACACGCACTGAAACGGAGAATCTCTACGTTCGCTGTATCCTGGCCGATGGCACGATTGGCCACGGCGAGGGGGTGCCGCGCGAATATGTCACTGGGGAAACCATCACCTCCGCGCTGGAATTGCTCCGTCGGAGTGAGCTGCGCGCCCAGTGCGACGATTGTGCGGATTTCCCGGCGGCGGTGGCCTTGACGGAGCGGCTCCAGCTTGCGCCCGTTCCCGGCGACGAGCGACACTGCCAGGGAAACGCCGCTCGTTGTGCCGTGGAGTTGGCCCTGCTCGATGCCTATGGCCGGTACTTTCAACAACCGCTGTCGGCGGTCACGAAGCTGGTCGCGCCCGATCTGTACGAACCACGTCAACGGGTGCGCTACAGCGGCGCGATCATGTCGGCACGCGGAATGAAGTTGCGTCTGCTCGCCCTGGGCATGCGTCTCTTTCGCTTCGCCCAGATGAAGGTGAAGGTGGGAATTGCGGGCCACGACGACGCCGCCCGCCTGCGCATTGTGCGGCGCTGCCTGGGAACGCGGCGCGACATTCGCGTGGATGCCAACGAGGCGTGGAAACCCGCCGAGGTGGTCGCCCGCATTCGTGCCCTGGAGCCCTTTGGAATCACGTCGGTGGAACAGCCCGTGGC
The DNA here is from genome assembly GCA_029777335.1 of Planctomycetota bacterium. GTDB lineage: Bacteria > Planctomycetota > Planctomycetia > Gemmatales > Gemmataceae > JAKOSN01. The sequence continues at coordinate 17,867 of JAKOSN010000260.1, read as the reverse complement.
ACACGAGGAGGTCGCCACGCTGGCCGAGGTGCGCCGACAGGTGCGTGTGCCGCTGATGCTCGATGAATCGTTGTGCAGCCGTGTCGATGCTGAGCGGGCCATCGCTCAGGGGACTTGTGATCTCTTCAATATCCGCCTTTCCAAGTGTGGCGGCTTCATCCCTTCCCTCCGGCTGGCGCAACTGGCGCGCCAGCATCAGCTGGGTTATCAGCTGGGGTGCCAGGTGGGCGAAACCGCCATTCTCTCTGCCGCCGGGCGGCACTTCGCCTCCAGTGTGGGGCAGATTCGCTACGTGGAGGGGTCCTACGACCGCCACCTGGTGTGTGAGGCGCTGGCGACGACCGATCTCACCTTTGGCTGGGGCGGTTGGGCCCCAACGCTCACGGGCGGGGGACTTGGGATCACCCTGGACGAACAGGCCCTGGCACGCGTTACAAGCGACGAAGCCATCCTGTAACTCTCACGCGAGCCGCCCTTCCCTGGCGAACGATGCCGCGCTCATGCGGGAGTCTGGGGTGGCGGAACGCGCTCCAATGTCTGCCGTGCCAGCACCAGCAGGATACCAAGTAACACCACGCTGGCCACTCCAAGTACCACGTACACCAGCCACGGCCAGCGTTCCGTCAGCGGGAGCGGTTCTGGTTCATAACTCGGATTGCGGACAGCAGTCTCTGGATCCACAGGCGTGGCACGCGGAGGTTCAGGGGTGACCAGCAGCGGGACCGAGGCGGCAAAGTCGTAGTTGGGAGCCTCGGCATTGGGATTGTCGTAATAGAGGCGGAGCGGAAACTCCAACTCGGGGGTGTCGGCAATCAGCACTTGACGCACGGGAGCGCGATATTGCACCTCGGTGAGGGTAAGCGGTGGATTGCGATCGTCGATCACCACCAGACGTAGTTGCCGGGTGCGCACCTCGTTGAACGAGAGTACCAGGGGCTTCCGTTCAGTTCCCGGGCGGCGTTGCCATTCTCCCTGAACGAGCATCTCGGCGGGGGCGAGTCCTCCCTCGGGAGTGAGCATCTGTTCCAGGCGATACGGACGGGAGAAACCGTCGTCGGCCACATCCAGCTGGAGTTCAGAGCAGGGGACGCCCAGGGGCCCCAGAGTCAAGGTCCAGGCGGAGGCAGGGTGCCCCCGGGAGCGGATAAACTCGCGCGGTCCAATCTGCGCCATCGCCGTCGTGTACACCCCAGGAACAACGATCGACCTTGAGACAGTGGCCCGTTCGATCCGGGGCGCGTCCCTGGCAATGCCGGGATCAGGGAAAACCGTCACCCGGACATAACGACGCCGGCTCAGCGGATACTGAAAACTGGTGCGCCGCAGCGTTTGTCCCTCAACCGCAAAATCGAGGAGTTCCAGCGGATTCTGGGGGGATCCGCTGACCAGCGCACTCCAGTTGGGAAGCTCGTCACTCCCCTCCAATCGGACGCGTCGGCGGAAGTTGTGCCCGGTGGTTTGGAGGGTGATTTCGTTGTGTTCCCCGTGGGTCGCACCGAGATCGAGGGTCAATTCAACCGAGCCGTCGGGCTGGGTGGCGGGGTTGAGCGGAGTGGCAGCAAGATCTTGCTGGCGTGTCTCGGGACGACGGATGCGCACGGCATAGGGAACCTCCCGTCCGCGCGCGTCACGCAACCGGAGATCCGCCAGGGTGAGCGCGGCACGCCCCAGGACTGTGGGGGGTAACTGCAACTCCAGGTAGGGGGACTGGCCTCTTGGACCTGAGTAGGTCCATTCGGTGTACCATTGCCAGCGCTGCAGCGATTCCTCACTGGAACGCGGTTTCCCGGCGTCTCCCTGGGCGCATGCCATCCCGGTCACAAGCAGACTCACTCCAAGTGCCAGTGTGTATCGCCAATCATGCCGCGCCATTGCTGGTTTCTCCTTGTGTCTCGCGCCGCGACAGTTGCACCTTCTGGTAGATCCACGCCGCCAGCCCGAGCAGCACCGCCAGGGCGAAGAAGGCCGTCACCCGATAGAAGCCAGGCAACGCCGCCATGTCCCAAAAAACCAGTTTGAGCAAGGTGATCCCAAAGAGAATCAACGCCGCCCAGCGCATCGGTCCAAGTTGTCGCCAGAAGCCAATCGCCAGCAACACCCCGGCGTAGGCGCCCCAGACCAGCGACAGGGACAGCGATTTCAGAAAGCGCAGGCGTTCCACCTCCTCGTGCTGGACAAGGAAGAGGTCACGCCCGGAAGGATCGTAGAGCGGACCGGTACCCGAGCCCGTCACCCCCCAGAGTTGCTCCATGCGCACATCAAAGTAGGAGAGCGTCTCATGGCTCAGTATCACCCACACCAGAACCAACCCCAGTCCCAGGGTGATTAGCGCTACCAGAGCCTCCTCCCTGCGCCGAAACGCCTGGGCAACCACCGCAGAGGTCCACGCGGTGAGGAGCACACACCCCGCCAACGCCAGCGAGGACAACGCCTGGACATTGAGCAATGGGATGAACAACTCCTGACGGTGGGCAAAACCATCGATCAGCAGAAATCGGCCGATCGCCAGTCCAAGCAACACTCCGCCCAGCAGGCGCAACGGCTGAATCTGGACCCGGAGGCCAAACCACCACAGCAGGGTGCCGCTCATTGCCCAGCCCAGGGCGATCCACATCCCCTTCAGCTGGAGGGGAAATACCAGCGCTCCCAGGGACAGGGCAATGGCCACGAGGGTGAGCACCTGGGGAGTGTCCATGGCATGTCGCTGATTGACCAGCCACCCCGTGGCGGCAAACACCACGGCGAGCAGGAGTGCCATCGCTCCGGTCCAGTGGGGATAATCTTCGCGGATGAGCAGCCAGAAGAGGATCACGCCAACCAGGGCCTGCACGATCAGACGGAGGAGATCATCCAGTGTACCAAAACGTCGGCGCATCGCTTCAACCACCGTGGGCAGCAGGTAGAGCACGAGCAGCCCACCCTCAAAAAGGAGGGCAGCGTTCAACTTGGCAGGATGAAAATGCGCCTCGAACCAGAGCAGGAACAGTGCCTGGGTGCCAAGCAGCGACACCGTCCCCAACCCCGGCCACTGGCGCAGGACGATCAGCACCACGGTTCCCGTATTCAGTAAAAAGAGATAGCTAAAGAGGCTGATGTACTGATCGCGCCCCGTGGAGAGGAGCATGGGGTTGAGCAAGCCACCAATCACCGCCATGAAGGCGATGGCGGGCGCCTCATAGAGCAACGCCAACCCCGCCGTCTCCACCACCAGGGCGATCATGAAGAGCGTGGCGCGTTCGCGTGGTAAGAGCTGGTAATAGCCGAAGGCGCTGAAGGTGGCGAGGTAGAGCAAAACGACTCCGCCCGCGGTCAGCATCTGACTGAAGCGGACCCAGTCCCGGCGATGATACCACAGCCCTCCCAGGCACAGCACCAGGCCAGCAACCACCCCCATGCTGACGCGCCCCAGTGGCCCCACCCACTGGTTCTCGAAGGCGTACTTCACAAAGAAAGCCGTGGCAAAGAGGAGCAGGACGACGGCGATCCATCCCAGTCCGCGACGTCCAATCCACAGTTCCAGCCCCTCGCCTCCTCCGGGGAGGACCGCGGGGAGAGGCCGCCCTCGGGGACGGGATTGTGGGAGCGAGGGTTCCCGTGCGCGCACTGCCGGAACCGGGGACGCCGGGGCGGCAATTCCTTCTTTCTCGCCAGGTGCTTCTTCGCGCAGCTGAACACGGAGCCGCCCCACCTGATGTTCCACCTTCTCCAATCGTGCGGCCAGCGTGCGGGTTCGCCGCAGCAGAAGGAGCATGGGGAGTCCCAGGAGCAGGAAGAGCACACTCCCCGAACAGAGCAGCCCACCGAGAAAAGCAAGTTCGTCCATGGGAAACTCGGGGTCAGCGAGGGAATGTCAGGGTCCACGCCAATTGCGCGAAGCGGTGGGCAATTGCACCGTACCCGAGTGTGCGCCCCCACACAAGCCCCTGGGCATGGTGCGCCTGCTTTGTGGTTGCTCCCGTGGTGCTCGCTTCTTACTATCCCTCCAGGCACGCTCGCGGGCATCGTTGTCACGTTGAAAACGGAGAGAGAGCACCATGTCGCGTCGCTACTGGCTCGGTCCACTGCTTCTGGTTGTCTGCGCGGGGCTGGCGCGGTCCGCCGAGGGGGAAAAAGCGTTGCCCACGCTGCGCCCGTCCGGGATCGAGGGGTCCCTTCTGCTCTGCGGGGGCGGGAAAATCCCTGAAGCGGCGACGAGGCGCTTTGTCACGCTGGCTGGCGGAGACAAGGGACATCTCGTTGTCATTCCGACCGCGAGTGAGCTGGCCGACAAGGACCCCCTGGAGAAGTGGATTGCTCCCTGGAAGGAGTTCTCGTTCGCTTCGGTGAAGGTGTTGCACACCCGTTCGCGCAAGCAGGCCGATGATCCGACCTTTGTGGCACCGCTGAAAACGGCGACGGCGGTCTGGATCGAGGGAGGCAGCCCGAGCCGGCTCGCCGAGGTGTACCTGGGGACGGCGGTGGAGAAGGAACTCGCGCACGTGCTGGAACGCGGGGGAGTGATCGGCGGGACCTCGGCCGGAGCGGCCATCCAGGCGCGCACCATGCTCGCCACGGCGCTGCAGGAGCCAAAACTGGCCCCTGGCTTTGATCTGTTGCCCGGAACGATCATCGACGAGCACCCTGGACAGCGACAGTCCCGGTTGCTGGCGGCGTTGAAGCAGAAGCCAGGATTGGTCGGGGTGGGCATCGACGAGGGCACCGCGCTGCTGGTGCGCGGGCGAACGATGCAGGTCCTGGGTGAAGGGGCGGTCACGGTTTGCCTGGCGCCCGGGGCGGGGAAACCCGAGCGTATCGAGCGATTGAAACCCCGCGAACTCTCCGATCTGACGATGTGGCGTCGTGCCGCACTCGCCCGAACCCAGCCGGCCTTTCCGCCAAAAAAAGGGTCGATCCCCGAGGTGCCCCGGGGCTCGCTGGTGATCGTTGGCGGTGGCGGCGCCCCGGCAGAGATCGTCAAAAAGTTCATCGCGCTGGCCGGCGGACCCGACGCGCTCATCGTGGTGCTGCCAACCGCGCTCGGTCGTCCCTTGCCGCTGCGCGTGGGCGAGGTGACGATGCTGGAACGCGCCGGAGCGAAGAATGTCCATCTGCTCCCCGGCTTCGAGCGCCAGGAGATTGAATCACAAGAAGCGCTGACCCTGTTGCGCAAGGCGCAGGGGTTGTGGTTCACGGGCGGGCGCCAGTGGCGCTTTGTCGATAGTTATGCCGATACCCGGGCCCTCCCCCTGTTTCACCAGGTGCTCCAACGCGGCGGCGTTATCGGTGGAAGCTCCGCAGGGGCGTCGATTCAGGCGGAATACATGGTGCGGGGCAGTCCGCTGGTTAACACCGAGATGATGTGCGAGGGCTACGAGCGTGGTCTGGGCTTTCTCCCCGGCGTCGCGGTCGATCAACATTTTTCGCAACGCAAACGCTTTGGCGACATGACCGCCCTGATCAAAACCTATCCGCAACTGCTGGGGATTGGCATCGACGAGGCGACGGCCCTTGTGGTCCACGGACACATCGCCGAGGTGCTGGGGCGCAATAAAGTCCAGTTTTACGATGCAAAAAGGAGAAAAGAATCCCCCGACTACGAGGTGGTTTATCCGGGTGGCAAGTACGATCTGAAAGCGCGCAGAATCCTCGCCGAGGGCAAAAAGTAACCGCGTGGTCGAACCGCCCGTTCCTAGCCGGCCTTGCGTTCCAGGTGTTCGCGCAGCAGCAACAATTGCTGTCGGCGCAACACCTCGGGGGCGAACGGATCGAAGTTCACATCCTCCCCGAGCAGGCGCTGGATCACTCCAAAGGCCTGGCGGCGCAGTTCGACATCGCGGCGCTCCAGGGCTTCCAGGAGCGAGGGGAGAACCTTTGGTCCGCGGGCTGCCAGCTCGTTCGCAGCCGCCTGGTGCTCGGGGGTTTTCAAACGCTCGATGAGTCGGTGAATCTTTTCCTGTTCGAGCACCTCGGAAACCACATGCCCTGTTGGTTTGGTGGGCTGCGGGACCGGGATGCCGCCAAACGACCCATCGGTGAACGAGGTGCCCAGGTATTCGTTGATGGCGACGGGGTCCTGAATGATCTGTTGCGGAGTGCCCTGGGTGCGCACCACGCCATCCTTGATCACATAGATCCGGTCGGTGATCATCAGGATTTCGCGCGCGCGGTGATCGGTGACGAGAATGCCAATGTTTTGCTGGCGTAGATCGCGCACGATCTGCTGAATATCGGCGATCGTGGGCGGATCAATCCCGGTGAAGGGTTCGTCGAGCAAGATCAACAACGGATCGCACACCAGACAGCGCGCGATCTCCAGACGGCGCTTCTCTCCGCCGGAGAGACGGCTCGCATTGTTCTTGCGCACCTTGTTCAGGCCGAACTGAGTGAGCACCTGGTCGGTCCGATCCAGGCGCTCCTTGCGATTCATCTTGCGCCCCAGGGTGCGGTGATAGGGCATCGCCTCGAGAATGGCGAGGACGTTCTGCTCGACGGTCAGCTTGCGAAACACGCTGGTTTCCTGGGAGAGATATCCCATCCCCAGGCGAGCACGGCGATACATGGGGAGAGCAGTCACATCCTTGCCGGCGAACTGGACCATGCCCTCGTTGGGAGTGATCTGCCCGGTGGCCATGCGGAAGCTGGTGGTCTTGCCGGCGCCATTGGGCCCCAGCAACCCGACCACTTCCCCACGATCGACCTCGAAGGCGACGCCGTCGACCACCTTGCGGCGACCGTAGTATTTGACAAGTCCCTTGACTTCCAGGATGGCCATCCCTGTCTCTCCTGAGAGCCTGTGCCCGGCTCCGCCGGACGCCGACGAACACACCAGTCGGGTTGTAATCGATTTCCGCTCAAGGGACAAGGCGGGATGAGGCGCGGATCAGACCGTGCAGGTGCCGGGGAGCTGGGAGTTTCAAGGGGTTCGCGTGGTGATCGCGTCGGGTTCCAGGAATTCGCGCAGCGACTGCGTGGGGCGCTCGCGAAAGATGTAGTCGGGGGTTCCCTGCACGGCAATCCGCCCCTGCTCCATGAAGAGCACCTGATCGGAGATCTCGCGTGCAAAGTCCATGTCGTGAGTAATCAGTAGCATCGTCATGCCATCGCTGTAAACGAGATCCTTGATTACGCGCAGCACCTCGTTGGTCAGCACCGGATCGAGCGCCGAGGTGGCCTCGTCGAAGAGGACAATGTCGGGGTCCATCGCCAGGGCGCGGGCAATGGCGACGCGCTGTTGTTGTCCGCCCGAGAGGGTCAGGGGATTGGCATGGGCCTTCTCCAGAAGCCCTACCTTGCGCAGCATCTTCTCCGCGATCGCCTCGGCCTCCTCGCGCCGGCGGTGCAGCACCTTGCGCGGGCCGATCAGCACATTCTGAAGCACTGAAAGATGGGGAAAGAGGTTAAACTGCTGAAAGACCATGCCCACCTTCTGGCGCAGCTGGCGCGAACGTTGTTCCTCGGCCCTGCTGGGATGATGGCCCTCGGGGCGTCCCTCGCTGGCCACCTCGCCACGCAGCAACACGCGCCCTTCCTGGTAGTTTTCCAGGAGATTGAGACAGCGCAGAAAGGTCGATTTGCCACACCCATTGGGACCGATGATGCTGAACACATCGGCCCGGGTGACGGTCAGATCGATCCCCTTGAGGACCTGATGCCCGCCATACGATTTCTTCAGACCCTGCACCTCGAGAAGGACCTCGGCGGACGCGGGGGGGGAAGAGTGGGTCACAGCAAGGATCTCCACACGACTCAATGACGAGGGGCATGTCCGGCGACGGGAGTGGTGCCGGACTGTTTCAGACGCGCTTCCAGGCGTTTCCCCAGAAAATCGGCCGCCATCGACATGACAAGATAGAGAAAAGCGGCGGCCAGGAGCATCTGGGCATGCATGAAGGTGGACTTCCCAATGGACTGAGCGACATACAACAACTCTCCCACCCCGATCACGCTGACAATACAGCTGTCCTTGAGCATCGACACCAGATCGTTGATGACCGGCGGCAGGATGATGCGGAAACTCTGCGGAAAGATGACATACAGAAACGCCTGGCGTTCGGTCATTCCCAGCGCCAGGGCGGCCTCGCGCTGACCGCGGGGAACCGCCTCCAGCCCCGCCCGGTGAATCTCGGCCTCGTAAGCAGCGTAGTTGGCGCTCAGACACAGGATGCCAACCGCGAGTTCGGGCCAGACCAGCCATCCGCCCAGATCGAGCACCTCATCGAGATAGGGGAGCGAAAAATAGATCACAAACACCTGCACCAGCAAGGGAGTGCCGCGAATGATCTGGATGTAGATCTGTGCCGGCAGCCGCCACCACCAGCGGCGCGCGCGGGTCAGCAGCGCCAGCCCCAGACCGAAGAGGAGGGCGAGCGGCATGCTGACCGCGGTCAACAACAGCGTGTATCCCGCTCCTTCCAGTAACTCCTTGCCAATCTGCAACAGCGTCTCGCCGTTGAGACCGCTGACACGATGCGCCAGCGGATCGACTGGCTGAGGACGTCCTTTGACGATCCCCAGCTCCTCTTGCTGATCGTTCCACAGATCCCAGCGCTGATACAGCTCGCCCAGTTCGCCGCTCTTTTTCAGATCCTCCAGATGGCGATTGATCTCCACCAGCAGGTCTGGATCGGTTTTGCGGAGGGCGAGGGCATATTCGCCGGGATCGAAGGTCGCCGGGAGGATGAGAATGCGACTATCCGTACCTGCATAGTAGTTGGCGATGATCGATTCACAAAGCACTCCCTCGACGCGGCGGTGCTTGAGGACATCGTAGGGTTTGAGCGAATCGTCGAAGCCGATAATCTCATCCTTGGTCCACCCCTGGCTGAGCAACAGATCCTCGGCTGCCGAACCCTTGAGGACGGCGATCTTTTTGCCCTTGAGATCGTCGAGGTTGCGATAGCGATCTCGATCGCGCGCTCGGATGGAGAGTTGCTGCGCGAAGCGAAAATAGGGCGTGGAGAAGAGAACGGCATCCTTGCGTTTCTCGTTGATTTCGAGACCGTTGAGGACCACATCGATGCGCCCGGCTTCCATGCTGGGAATCAACGAGTTCCAGTCGCCGCGCACCAACTCTGGGCGCACTCCCATGCGCCGGGCGAGAAGTGCCATCAATTCGATCTCGAAGCCGACCACCTGGTGTGGATCGCGCGGATTGTTGAAGCAAAAGGGGGCGCCGCCGCTGGGATCGGCCCCCCAGCGTAGCACCCCGGTTTGCTTGATGCGTTCCAGCGTCGTTGGCTGGCCCTGACCGCGAGCCGTGGCAGCGCTCAGAACCAGAACCACGCCGAGAAGAAGAGAACGAGCCGCGTGGGGCATCTTCGCTCTATTTCCGTGAGGCAAGAGGGAGGGAGAACACAGGACCCAATCACCACACCTGCGCCATGCTCAACTGGCCGCCATTTCCGGGCGGAGACAGCGACCGATCTGACGCACCGCTTGACGCAACCGATGTTCGTTTTCCACCAGGGCCAGGCGCAGATAGCCTTCGCCCGCATCGCCAAAGCCGCGCCCCGGGCTGACCGCCACCTCGGCCTCTTCCAGCAGTTTCATCGCGAAGTCGATCGAGCCCATGCGTTCACGCCACTCGGCCGGGTAGCGCGTCCAGACAAACATGCTCGCCTTGGGGACGTTCACCTCCCAGCCGATGCGACGCAGTCCATCGACCAGCACATCGCGGCGACGTTCGTAGACCAGCGCCTGCTTCTCGACCAGGTCATCGCCGTGGCGCAGGGCGATGATCCCCGCAATCTGAATCGCCTGGAAGATGCCGTAGTCGTAATACCCCTTGATGGTCGCCAGGGCGCGCACCATCTCGGCGTTGCCGGCGCAGAACCCCAGGCGCCAGCCGGCCATGTTGTAGCCCTTGCTCATCGTGGTCGTTTCCACCCCCACCTCCAGCGCCCCGGGAACGCTGAGGAAACTCGGCGCCTGGTAGCCATCGAAGCAGACATCGCCATAGGCAAAATCATGGATAACCATGAAGCCATGGCGCTTCGCCAGCTTGACCACCTCGACGAAGAAATCGCGTTCGACCACCGTGGTGCTGGGGTTGTGCGGATAGTTGATGATCAGCACCTTGGGGCGCGGATACAGTTGCTCCGCCACGGTGGCCACGCTCGACAGAAAGCGATCGGGCTGCGTGCAATCGAGACTGAGCACATTTCCCGAGGCCAGCGCCACGGCATAGACATGGATTGGGAACGAGGGCGCGGGGACGACGGCGGTATCACCCGGCCCCAGCAGCGCCAGACACATGTGGCTGAACAGCTCCTTGGAACCAAGGCCAGCCAGCACCTCGCTGTCAGGGTCGAGTTTGACCCCGTGGCGCCGTTCGTAGCGCAGGGCGACCTCGCGCCGCAGGTTGTACAGCCCCGTGCTGACGGAATAGCGATGGTTGCGCTCGTCGTGGGCTGCCTCGCACAGTTTTTCGATCACCTCGTCGCTGGGGATGTCGCTGGGGTTGCCCATCCCCAGATCGATGATGTCGACTCCGGCCCGACGTTTTCGATATTTGAGATCGTTGATCTTGCCAAAGAGGTACGGTGGCAGGCGCCGGACGCGATCCGCCACGTTGATCTGGAACGGTTTCTGTGCGGTCTTGGGTTCGTTCTGCATGACGGCGCCAGCGGCTTGGGGTCGGGGCGGAAAACAACGACACACCAGTATACGATTCGTGCGGAACACCGTCCATGGTGCGCAGCGACTACTTTTTCTCCAGCGGCAATTTGGGCCGTTTGAGATGGAAATCGGTCGCCTGTTGAAAGGCGTGTCCCACCGCCAGCAACTCCGTTTCGCCGTAGAGTTGCCCGGTGAAGGTGATCGCGTAGGGGCGTTCGCCGCTGCCGTCCTTGTGGAAGCCTGCCGGCAGAACGATGCTTGGGTGTCCGGTCAGGTTGGTGAGCGTGAGATCGTCGCCCTCCACATAGAGATCCACGGTGCTCATCACCTCCGCCATCTCCTGCATCACCAGGGAACGCACCCGGTTGGCTCGCAGATACTCGACCGCCGGCACAAACTGGCCGCTGCGGAACGAGGGGAGCCACGCCTCCAGGCTCTCGGTGATCCCCTTGCGGGTCAGTTCATCGAACACCGCGGCCGCCTCGGTGGTGAGGATGGTACGCAGAGCGCCGACCGGGTATTTCTGGGGTAACTTGATCGGCACCAGCTTGACACCCAGATCGCGCAACACCTGCAGTTCCTTGCGTTCTTTGGCTGAGACCCCATTGTCGACATAGCCGACCTTGAGGGTGCGCAGATCGCGCTGCATGGGCCAGGAGAAGGGGCGATCGACCGCGCTGGGATCCAGCCCATCCCAGCCGTGGATGGCGCCGAAGATCAGGGCGCAATCTTCGAGAGAACGGGCCAGGGGACCGATCTTGTCCATGCTCCACGAGAGCGTCATGCAGCCGAAGCGACTGACCCGGCCAAAGGTGGGGCGCAAGCCCGAGGTGCCACATTCGCGACACGGAGAGACGATGCTGCCCAGGGTTTCGCTCCCCAGGGCGAAGCCAACCAGCCCCGCCGCCGTCGCCGACGCGGACCCCGCCGAGGAACCGCTCGAGCCGCGTTTGGGATTCCAGGGGTTGCGCGTCTGTCCGCCAAACCAGCGATCGCCCATCGCCAGGGCGCCAAGAGTCAACTTGGCGACCAGAACCGCGCCGGCGTCTTCCAGCTTGCGCGCCACCGTTGCCTTCACGTCGAGCTGTTGCTCCTTGAAGGGAGCCGCCCCCCAGGTTGTCGGATACCCCGGATAGGCAATGAGATCCTTGGCGCCCCAGGGGATGCCATGGAGGGGGCCGCGATAGCGCCCGGCGGCGATCTCGCGATCGGCTCGATCCGCCTGTTGCAAGGCGAGCTTCTCGGTCAGAGTGACCACACAGTGAAGCAGCGGATCGTACTTTTGCAGTCGTTCCAGCGAGAGCCGCGTTAACTCGACCGAGGAGACCTGGCGGGTCCGCACCAGGGCCGCGAGTTCGGTCACCGGGAGAAAGGCGAGATCCTCGCTTGCTTTTGGCTTTTGCGGAGCGGCTTTCTCGGTGCTCTCGACCTGCCCCTCGCGTTTGCCCGGCGGCAGCCAGGGGGCGGGATCAAACGTGAGCGCCACGGGCACGCTGTTCTCTAGGGCCACCTTGCGCATCTCGCGAAAGCCACGGTGCTGTTGATTGAGGCTGTTGACCAGGGTGCGCCGGTCCGCCTCGGAGAGTTGCAACCCGGCAATCCATTCCGCCTGCTTGACCATCTCCAGGGTGATCGTCCGGGTCGGAGGAGAAGGCTGAGCAGCCAGAGCCCGCTGAAAGACCACCGAGCCAATGCCCAGGGCTGCCAGCGTCTGGAACAGCTCCCGCCGCGACGGTTCGGGAGCGAGTGGGGCCGGGGAAGGATCGGTGCTCATGCGAGGCTCCGGTCGAGTGCGCCAGGGAAAAGTGGTAGGGCCAATATAGCGATCGAAGGGAGGCGCGGCGCTCCGGGCTCGCTTTCTCGGGGAGGAACAAGTAAACAGATAATCGGATCTTTTTATCTTATTTTTGCAGCAGCCAGTCCCCTATAATAGCACAAGGTGGGGATTCCCAGAAAGGGAGAGTGGTTCGATGTTTTCGCAGAAGGTCGAATATGCCCTTCGCGCGGTCGTGCATCTGGCAGCGGTATCACCGGCGCCGCAGACCACGGAGCAGATCGCCACGATGACGCGGGTCCCACAGGCCTACCTGGCCAAGGTGTTGCAAAGCATGACTCATGCGGGGGTTCTCCGCTCACAGCGTGGCATCGGGGGAGGGATTGCGCTGGTCAAGCGCCCCGAGGAGTTAACCCTGCTGGAAGTGGTCAATGCGGTCGATCCGCTCGAGCGCATCATGGAGTGTCCGCTCGGGCTGGCGGCTCATGGAGTGCGCCTTTGTCCGCTGCACAAGCGGCTCGATGGGGCGCTGGCGCTGGTGGAGGATGCGTTCCGGCGCACCACGCTGGCAGAAATCCTGGCCGAACCGAGTGAGAGCATTCCGCTCTGTGATTTCCCCGGTCTGCCCCAGGTCCCGCCTGCGCCAGAGCGCTGAGACTGCTTCACGGTTTGCCGGGCCGCGCTGTGGTAATGTGTGGTCTGGGCGGGGGCTTCATCCCGTGGCCCAGGTAAAAACCGGGTTGCGTGGGTTGATTGTACCCCACATTTTGCCAGGCCACGCTCAGGCGATATTGCGGATCGTGCATAAGAGTGTACAGGCGATGGTCGGTGGGAAGAGTGGTGGTGTAGATGCGCAGTTCCTTGTTGTCGCTGCTGCGCCAGATCACCTCTTCGCGCCAGTCGCCCAGGATGTCCGCACACAGGCCCGGGGTGGACTTGGTGGAGTTATTGGAGGTACACCCGCGCGCCGAGAGTAACACCTTTTCGGTGCTGTTTTCCCAGTCCCACTTGCTAATGGTGGTGCGATCGAGAATCTCTCGCAACAGATCGCCATCCCACCAGACGCCGAAGTTACACGAACGTGGTTTTCGGTTGGAGATCTTGTTTCCCTTCACATCCCACACCCCTTCCAACCCCGGCCCAGACGCCCACATCTCATAGCCCTTGTAGCGTGGATCAATGTCCAGGGCCACACCGCGACCCACGTCCGCCGATTCCTTCCCCCACAGGAGCTTGCCGGTGCGCGCATCACGGAAGGAGACCCCGTTGGGATGCCGTGGGTGCTCGTGGATGTTGAACACCTCCAGACCGGGTCGCTCGGGATCGATGTCCGAGAGATGGAGGGCGTCGCCATGGCCCAACCCCGTGGAGTAGAGCCCCTTGCCGTTGGAGCCAATACAGCAGGCGCCGTAGACGATGTCGTCCTTGCCGTCGCCGTCAACATCGCCCACCGTCACGCTGTGATCGCCCTGGCCGCGATAGGCGCGATTGCCCGGAGTGCCGTCGTCACTATCAAAGGTCCAAACGCGTGTCAGTTTGCCGTCGCGCCAGTTCCAGGCGACCAGCACGGTGCGGGTGTAGTAGCCACGACACATCACCACGCTGGGGCGCACGCCATCGAGGTAAGCGATACAGGCCAGGAAACGATCAACGCGGTTGCCATAGTTGTCGCCCCAGCTGGCAACCCGTCCACGGGGCGGAAGATACTCGGTGCTGGCCAACTCCTTTCCCGTGACGCCGTCAAAGACCGTCAGGAATTCTGGTCCCTCCAGTACATAGCCGTCGCGGTTGCGATGATCCGCGCGGGGATCGCCGAGCACCTTTCCCTTGCCATCCACGGTGCCATCGGCGGTCCTGCACACGATCTCCGCCTTGCCATCGCCATCGAGGTCGTAGACCAGGAACGGGGTGTAGTGAGCCCCTTCGCGAATATTCTTCCCCAGATTGATACGCCACAGAAAGCTGCCATCGAGTTTATATGCCTCCAACTTGGTTTCGCCGGTTGTCCCCTTCTGGGAGTTGTCCCGCGGGCGCATCTCCTGTTTCACGATGATTTCATATTCGCCATCGCCGTCGAGATCGCCCACGGAGAGATCGTTGGGAGTGTGGCCAGGGAGGGTTTGGAGCGGAAGGGCGAGATAGTCCCGGATCGGTGGATGGGCAGGGAACTTGAAGGGAGCGCTGGCAGGAAGTTCCTTCCCTTTCAGGACAGGCCGCACGAAGTACGCGTTGGAGAGAGTGACGTCCACCCCGCGCTCGACAAAATGCGTCGCCTTCGTCAGCGGCTCCTTGTTGACTTTCACAGGCGGAGCCGATCCCGTGGTGCGATACAGGTTGAAAGCGAGTTCTTCAGGATCGGTTCCCAGCAGTCGCCAACCGATCCACACCTTTCCCTCACCCTGAGAAAGCGCAACCACACCTCGGCCCAGGTTTTCCATGTGACGCGGGGGTGGCAAAAGGGTGGGGGGAGCCGCATCCGCGCGCGGCAACTCCCCGTACCGAAACACCAACCCTGCTCCAAGCAGCAGGAAGAACCGCGCCACCGCGAATGCCTGTCTCATGGCACAAACCTGTTCTGAGGGAGAGGGCTGGATGTTACGGACGGTTCTGGCCGAACTTTGTGGGATCGAGGTTTCGTGCGGGGAGCTTTTCAATCACTTCCCTGGCGAGACTCAGGTCACTTTTTTGAATCGCGCTGGCGAGGAATTTTGCGAATTCATAGGCGCCGTATTCATTGGTGTGCGTGTTGTCGACAAGGGCGTTTTTGGATTTATCTGGCCCCAGCGCCTCGTAGAATTCCTTGCTCATTGCTTGCAGATCGAGGAGTGGAACCCTGTCCTCGTTTGCCACCTGGCGCATCGCGGTAGGATAGTCGCCGTGGGTGTTCACCACCTTCCCCTGTGAATCAAAGGTGCGCCGGTGCATGGGGGTGATGAGCACCGGGATTGCCCCTCGTTTGCGCGCCTCGGCGATAAACAGTTTCAGGTTTTTCTTGTAACTGGTGAATGGCCCGGCCTCGGCTCCCTTGTCTTTTTCATCGTTATGGGCAAATTGAATGAAGAGATAATCACCCTTTTTGATGGTGCCAAGAATTTTCTCCAATCGTTTCTCGGCGAGAAAACTTTTGAGCGATTCGCCCGATTCGGCGTGATTGGCGATCACTACCTGGTCGGGTTTGAAAAAGCGCGGCAACATCTGTCCCCACCCCGCCCAGGGTTCCTTGATTTGATCGGTCACGGTGGAATCACCCGCCAGATACACCGTCACCGCTTTCTCGATCGGGGTGATTTCCACGGCGCAAATACAGGGGCGAGAACCGCCAAAAGAAAGAGTGAGTTTGTTATCCCAGTGCAGTGCACTCCGTTCGCGTTCCTTCAAACGCACCTCGCCTCCACCGGTGATGCGACTGCTCCGCACATTGACCAGAAAAGTTCTGGTGACAAATTGCCCGCGTTCGGTGCGCACCTGTTCCAGCATCAGTCGGCGTGATTCCGCCTTGACGGTGGTATCCGAAACATCCTCGCGATCGCCGAGGATCACCTGTACGCGGTAATTCCCCTCCGGGACGGCGACGGAGAAGAGAAAGGGATCCGTGCTGGTGAGAAAGTCGGCACGGAGTGAGTCCTCTCCTCCGCGATCGACTGAGCGAACCGGGGCGCCGGGCTCCAGTCCATACCCGAGTTTGGGGGAGTAGTTGGTTGAAGGGAGAATCGGCACGTATCCCGCTTCGACCTCCCCGTGTCCAAAATCGAACTTGAGTGGAGCGGGCTTCTCCTCCGCGCGACAGGCCCCCCCGGCCAGGAGCAGAACAAGAACGACCCGTGTCAACGTCCCTCGCCTGTGCTGCACAGTCATCGCGGATCCCTTCGGTAAGGTAGATTGGATTGTTACTGTCATGGGATTGTCACTTGCTGGGCGATCCTTTGTCGGGTCGCACCAGCAGATACTGGCTCAGCGTGCATCCCTGGAGTTGCCGGAGCGCTTCACACAACACGATGGCGGTCACCTGGGCGCCGGCCGCGGTTGTGTGCGTGTGATCCTGGCCGAAATACTGCGTTTTAACCTTGTCCTGCCCATCCGCCTCGTAGCGTGCCGCCACACGGTCGTTGAGATCGATGAACAGCCCTTTTTCCTGCCGTGCGGCCTCGGCCGCCCATCTGGCGTAATCGTTGGCAGCCCGAGCAACCGTCTTCTCCCCGCGCCAGAGGTTGCGCGGCACAGGAGAAAGGACAATGGGCGTGGCTCCCTTCTTCCTGGCGCCGGCGACATACTGACGAATGTACCAGCCGTACGTGTGCACCACCTCCTTTTTTCCGGTGGTTTCCGCGCTCACGGTTTGTGTCTGCTCGCCGTTGCCTTTGAGCGAGGCACGGCCACGGGGGCCGGTAAGAGAACCGCCATCGTTGTGCCCAAATTGAATGAGCACAAAATCGCCGGGTTGGAGTTCAGCGAGCACCTTGTCCCACAACCCCTCCGTGTAGAAGGTTCGACTGCTGCGGCCGCCGCGCGCGCGATTCTCAACCTTGATCTTGGCACGATCGAAAAAGCCGACAAGCGGATCGCCCCACCCAAGCTGACCTCGGGTGTGGCTGTTAACCGTTGAATCGCCGATCAGGTAGAGAGTGGGGGAGCGAGGAGAGGAGGCTGGTTGCCCCAGCGCAACAGGGCCAAGCGAGAGGAGCAGCAAGCAGGCGAGCGATTTGCTCTGACACGGCAGTCGCCATCTACGGGCAGGGAACATTGGATCCTCCCGGTCGAACGGAACGAGGGAGAGGCGCTGGCCACGGTCACCGCTCTTTTGAACCCCGTCGACGCGGATCTGGTTTCGCCGTGCGCCCTGTTCAGATCGAGAAGAACTCCTTGATTCGTTCCAGAAACCACTGGCTGTGTTCCTCGACGGTGGCGGCGGGGACAGGTTCTGCCAACTTGGCGTTCAGGCCCACCTGTCGCCGCGCCAGGGTCTGGGAGACGTGTTCGGCCAACTCGGGGACGCTCTCGAAAAGTTGCGCCAGTGCGGATTTGCCGATCACCAGGACCTCGCATTCCTCGAGCGCCCGCACTGTGGCCTGGCGCAGCGCGCCGGTGAGGGCAGCCATCTCGCCAAAGAAACTCCCTGGTCCCAGGCGCGCCACCGCGCACGACTGGGCGTTGGGACGTTGCACCGCCACCTCCACCTCGCCGCGATCCAGGATGAACAGCTCATCGCCCGTTTCACCCTGCCGGATGATGATCTCCTCGCGCGCATACAGACGGGTTTGGATCAGGGCAGCGAGTCGGCGACGTGATTCCTCGGGCAAACGAGCGAAGAATTCCACGCAGCGCAGGGCTTTCTCCTGGCGTTCGATGCGCTGTTTTTCTCGGCGAGCGGCGGCGCCGGTGCCTGCTTTCTGGATCTGCACGGCACGCGGGGGCACCGGCAGGCTGATTCCCTCGCGATTCAGGGCATACCAGATGTGATCACGGACGGCCGATTCGATCTTGCCGCGCTGGGCAAAGT
>JAKOSN010000259.1 GCA_029777335.1 Planctomycetota bacterium | reverse complement strand
CGTGTCGCGGATGATGCTGGCGTGACGGTGCAAACCGTGGTGCGTCGCTTCGGAGGCAAGGAAGGGCTGCTGGCCCAGGCTGTCAAGATCCTGGCAACGCAAATCAACGCCCGGCGCGCAACGCCATCGGGTGCGCTCGACGCCCTGGTCGAGAATCTCCTCGCGGATTATGAACAGACTGGCGACGCGGTCATTCGCTTACTGGCCCTGGAACCCCGGCACCCAGCCCTCAAGGAGGTGCTCGATTTTGGCCGCGGGGAACATCGTCGCTGGTTGGCGAGCGCCCTGGCGGAGTGGCTTGGCCCGCTCGAGCCAGAGCCGCGCGAGCGCGCCCTTGATGCCCTCGTCCTGGTGACCGACGTCTACGCCTGGAAGTTGCTCCGTCGCGACATGGCCCGAAGTGTGGCGACAACCGCAGAGACCATGCACCGACTGATGCGCGCGACAATGGCTGCCTTCACCACTCCCCATGCACAAGGAACCGACTCATGCGGAAGCGGATGAACTTTTTATTCACCACCTGGGAGGGGGGAGGCAACGTGACGCCGGCCCTGGAAACAGTGCGCAAACTCGTGGCACGCGGCCACCAGGTGCGCGTGCTGAGCGAGGAGTGCAACCGCCCCGAGTCCGAAAGCACGGGCGCCACCTTCCGTCCCTGGCGGCGCGCCCCCAGCCGCACGGATCGCTCGCGCGAGAGCCAGGCGTTCCGCGACTGGGCGGCCGCCACTCCGCAGGAGGGCTTGCTCAGTGTGATCCGAGATATCTGGTGCGGGCCCGCGCTGGCCCATGCCCAGGACGTGATCGAGGAGCTGCAGCGCGAACCGGCGGACCTCGTCGTCACCTGCGAGGGATTGTTTGGCGTGATGGCGGGGTGTGAGAGTCTGGGGCAACGCTTTGCGACGTTGTGCCCCAACATCAGCCTGGCTCCGCTGCCAGGGGTTCCACCGCTGGGGCCAGGGTTGCCGCCCGCACGCAACGAGCAGGAACGCGCCTTGCATGCCGAGATCCGCGAGGCGACGGTGGCGCTGTTCGACGCGGGGTTGCCCGCTCTGAACGCCGCCCGGACAGCGCTTGGCCTGGCTCCGCTTGCCCATCTTCTGGATCAATTCCACTCCGCTACAGTCGAGTTGTTGGCGACCAGCCGCGCCTTCGACTTCCCCGCCGAGAGTCTCCCCGAGCGGGTCCGCTATGTCGGTCCGCAAATTGGCGATCCACAATGGGCGCAGCCGTGGACCTCGCCCTGGCACCCCTCCGACGAGCGTCCCCTTGTCACTGTGGGCTTCTCGACGACGTTTCAGAACCATGCGGGGGTGTTGCAAAATGTCATCGATGCGCTGGCGATTGTCCCGACGCGCGTCCTGGTTACCCTGGGAGGGTCGATCAAGGCCGACGAATTGTCGGCGAGCGACAATTGCGTGCTTGTCGAAAGCGCTCCGCACTCGGCGGTGATGCGTGAAGCGGCGGTCGTGGTCACCCATGGGGGGCATGGGACCGTGATGCGTGCCTTGCTCAGTCGGGTACCGATGCTGGTGATTCCGCACGGTCGGGATCAAAACGACAACGCGGTACGCATCACGGAACGGGGAGCGGGGTTGTCGCTGAGGCCAGACGCCTCGGTCGCAGCCATCCGGGGCGCCTGCCAACGCCTCCTGAACGAACCGTCTTTCCGTTGTGCCGCCCGACGCCTCGGCGATCTGGTCGCCGTCGAGACCGAACAGTCGACGGTCGTGCATGAACTGGAAGCCGCAGCCTCTGATGCCAGCAGCGCCGCGGCGTAGAGCAGGGCGGAAGGGTCCTGCCGCGCCCGTCACCGGATCCTTTGATTATTCAGTGTCCGGAGTTCGTCCAGTTTGAGTTCGGGGAGGCCGCGCGAATCGTAATCCCGTTCCGCCGCCTCCTTCGCCTTCAGATAGACAACATCGAGGACCAGCCGTTCGCCCCAGGGGGTGATGCCGACCTGCACGCGGGTTTTGAGGTTCATGATCGACACGTCGCGCAGGTTCAGAGCCGCCACCCAGGTGCTTGTCCGCTTCCCGTTCACGGACTCGACGGCAACGAAAGTGATGTGCTCCAACGTTTCCTTCTTGAGAAACGTTTCCAGCAGCCGAACGGTGACGAGGTCCGAGGGTTTGGTGAAGAGCATCGTCTTCTGATCTTCGATCATGGTGCACAGCACCTGCAGCCCCAGCCGAGACACGTTGATGGAATCGGAGTTCGCCTGTCCATCACCGCCCGAATGAAACCCCGCGGGGTCGAAGCCGAAGCGATAGACTTCAAATGAATCCTCGCCATCGATGGACATACGGTAGTTGTAGTGCTTGGTCTCGGACATGGGATCTCCTCTCTGGCCGTCAGCCACTCGGTCTTCGAGTGCGCTGACTGAGTGATCCGACGCCCCACCCATTCAGGAGGGCTCACCCTGAAAAAAAGCCCCTGTTACCATGACACCCACCCCTGCCCCCCATCTTGCCCTCTGGTTTCTAAAAACGAAAAAAAAACTAAAAACCACCCTTTCTCCTGGAGAGTTCCCGGTTTCTCGAACCCGCTTTGCACGATTGGAGAATTATGGATTAAGTTTTCCTTTTTCAGTGTTCAGTGTTCAGAAAGACAACTAAAGAGCACAAACTCGTCGTGACCGTCTTACTGAAAACTGAAAACTGAAAACTGAAAACTATATCTGAAAACTGACAACTAAACCTGTTGATCAGAGCGCGAACGCACTCCTGGCTTGCCGAGCCACCGAAGCGCACGCCAGGACACCCAGCACTCAGCCACCTGACACGTTCTCCTCAAGAGAAGCCCCTGGAGCGGCGTGCCGGCCTATCACGCCCTGACCGCGCCGAGCAGTTCCCGCACCAGCGAGAACGGGAACTCCCGGTTGCCCCGGGTCCGCAGCGAGTAGGCATCCTCGCCCCGAGCGACCCACCCCCGCCGCCGGTCGAGCCACCAGAGGAAGTCGCCTCGCAGGACGGTCCGGGTGTACGCTTCCACCCACGCGGCCTCCTCAGCGGTGAACAGGCCCGACTCGGACACCGCGGCCCGCAGCATCGGCGGATACCAGCCCTCGTACTCCCGCAGCGGACTGACGTAGAACCCGAGCAGGAGCCGGGCCATCCACGGCTCCCGGCCGGGGTCGGCCCGCGCGTCCAGGTGCCGGACCAGCGCCTCGAACTCCTCCCGCTGGAACACGTCGCTCATGTGCTGGCAGTCCATCCACCCAAGGAGGGCCGGCAGCGAGAGGGACGAGTGCGTCAACTCCAGCCGGTGGGTCGACCCATGGAGGACCACGATGAGTCCGAGCCCCTGCGGGAACTCGAAGGCCACACGCACGGCTGGGAGGTCCGGGCCGTGGAGTTGCCGGCCGTCGCGGTCCAGGGACTCACACCCGCGGAAGCTGACCCCGGCCTTGAGGTAGCGGACCCAGAATAGCCGGTCCCGCAGGAACGGTTCCGGGGTGGTCTGCACCATCGACATCCTCCGCGCCCCCTTCGCCAAAAGAATCCGGGTAACCTGGGGGCGTGTTAACCTGAGCGTATTACGTCCCCAGTACCCTCACCCCACGGAGCTTGCGCCCTGACGACCGCCAGGCCCTCATGGTCGCCCTCGATCTCGGCAATTACAGGAGCCTCGCTTGCTGCCACGATGGAGCCCACACCGCCGCGCGCTTCATCGCCCTCAGCACCTCCCGCGCCGAACAAGGCCACGCCTGCTCAAGCGCCACCCCGGCGGACTCATTTACTCGGAAGGGCCGGCATGGCGAGGAACGTCTCCGGCGTGTGGAGGCGGCTCCCCCCGCGCTCCTTATGATCGCCCCCGTCGCAGAGCCAGACGCCGGGACAACGATTCCGCACCGCTCGGAGGAAGTCCGCCAGTTCGCTGACCGTGCAGTCGCAGCGGAGCCACCCACCCGACCAGAAGTACCGCCCGGAGGCCTTCGAGGTGAAGTGCTCGGTATCCGGGAACATGTCCACCTCGATGGAACTGTCACCCGACTCCCACCTGCCCACCCAGTTGTCCCACTTCGGCTCCGGCGGGTGAATGCAGCGCGTTCCGGGCACACTCAGGATAGCAGCGGCCACGACCGGGTAATCGTACTCGGTGATGTCGCGGAGAGCGACCGTGTGGATCGGCTCCGGGGTTGGGGTCAGCGGCCCCGGGATCAGATACCAACCCTTCCGAGTGAATCGCTGCGACGGATCGAGCATTGCCCCTTCCTTCGCCATCGCCAGAGTTCAGCAACCGGCCGCAAGCGCGTGCTCCCCGGTTGGAACTCAAAAATCACTTCTCACTCTACCCTCCCTCCAACTCCCCTACAACGATTCTCTCATCAATCTCCTCTCCCCCAACTCCTCCGCATCTTTTTCCCTCTCAGATGTATCTTTTCCGACACCCGAGCCCCACCTCGGGGCCCTTCCTAACTGCCCCCTGAACCCTCTTTCCTGAAAACTGAAATCTGAAAACTGAAAACTGAAATCTGATCTCCCCTTTCGGTTGCCGATCGAGTGCTTCCTGCTAAAGATGGAGGAGGGGCGAATTCCGCCCCACGCTCATTCCATGTTTCGAGAACGCCGCCGTGGGAAAAAAGAAACTGTCGTCGTCCGAGAGTCCCGCGGCGCCGCGTTCCGAGACGCCGTCGGTGCCTTTGCTCTTCTGGGATTTCCAGAATGTTCTGAGCGAGCGGGGAGTGTCTCTCTCCGTTGGGGCCTCGCTGCATCCACGGGAGGTCAGCGGGCTGGCTGCCCAGACGGGGGGCGGGCCTGCCGAGCGCTGGGGCGAAACCGGCATGGTGTTTCTCACCCGATTTCTCGGCACGAATGAGGTTTTCCTCTGGGTCACAACCACCCAACCCCTGTTCCTGGAGGGGCTGACCTTCCGCCACTGGCACAACCACAATCCAGGCTTCCCGACCGCGGGCGGCTACCAGGTGCAACTGCAGATCGACTCCGGCGACGGCTCCCAGGAGGTGGGCAAACCGCTCCGTTTGAACAACCGTAATTCCGGCTCCATCGACACCATGCGCATTGACGAGGTGCTGGCTCCGGGCGGTCATCGGATCAGTTGGCACCCGCGCAAGTTGCGGTTTGGCACCGACACCAACACCGAATTCTTCGCCCTCAAGGACCTGCACCTGACCGGCCGCCTCCTGGAAGCCGGTTCGACCGAGTCCTTGCGACCAACAAAGCGGAAAAAAGCGCGCATCGAGGCGCCGATCTCTGCGCAGCCAGACGCCGGTGCGAACCTTGGCCTGGTCACGGCGGAGATTGAGAACAACAACCTGGTTCGCTACGTGGTCACCGGACCGTTTCGAGGAAAGCCGGTCCACAAGGGCGAATACGACTGGGAATACAACTCCTGGCGTCTGACAGGGCCGGGTTCCCGAGTCACCTTCCGCTTCGATCGCCCAGACGACGTCGAGAAGTTGGCGGTGGGAGTGGTCTGGGCCGGATGGGGAGAACAAACGCGAATCGCCCTGTTTGTGAACAATAAGGCGCTGGTTGAGGATCACGCTGTCCACGGCTCCGCGTGGGGCAATCCGATGCGAGAAACGTTCCCCATCCCTCCGGAGATCCTGCACGCGCGCAACACTATCACCCTCGAACTCCGCGAAGACTCGCCCATGGTCCTCTTCTTCAAGGAGATCTCCTTGAAACAACAGGAAGGGTGACGGCAGGAACCGCAATGCTCTCTTGAAGTCCCAGGGGACGACAACTCCTCCCATCACCGGGACAAACGAGTATTTCAGACTGGGAGAAGCCTGCAAGCGTGTCCTGCACGATGTTGACTGCCTGCCATGGACTCGAGGTTTGACGGTCTAACGACCCAAATCTCGCTCATGACTGAAACGGGAGCGGGAACACCTGATGGGTTGTCCCTTGTTGTAGAATGAACAACGAGGCAGGGGCGCGATCATCGATGAAACCGAAAGATGTAGTGCTTCCGGCCTCACTTTGTTGACCAAGCGCTGCCTTAGCCATCATCAGGCGCTGCCGAGTGCTGAGAGATCACCACACCGGCCAGGAGAATCGTGTTGCGATACAAGTTACCATGATGCGAATCCGGTCAAGGCTCCAAAAATGCCGTCGCATTCTTTGAAAAAGTGGACGGACGTTCGCCTTCCAAGCCTTGCGCACATCGAAGCGCAGTGCTCTGCCTGCGTCGTCGCCGTACCGCCCAACCCCCAATTGATAGATGAGAACTTGCGCGGCTAAGTTTTGCTCCTGGCCGCACACTTTCAGGGATTCTGCCGGGACTTGCATACGGAATGTTCCCAGATCATCGCCTCGAAGGTCCGAGCATCTTTACAGATTCTTTTTCAGGAACAATTCTCAGCACGCCGAGAACTGGACAAAGGGAACGCGCACTACGGGAACATCCTCCAAGACTTCAATAGGTTTGGTTTCCCCATGAAGCCGCTCCTGGACGCGGCGGCCGGGGCTCCCTCGAAAAAGGACCTTCACGATCTCGGCGAATGGCGGAACGCGGCTGCGCACCAAAACGCGGTTTTGCCCGCTGGAGTGCCTCTGACAGTGCCCACGATCAAAGGATGGCAGAATTCGTGCAACGTGATCGCGACTTCACTTGACGGAATCATGTGCAATCAACTCAAGAAACGTCTTCGGCGTAAACCCTGGGTGATCTAGCGGTGGAGGTCTTCACGATGGCAAAGAAGAAGTCAAGGAAGCTCGTCCGGGTGCTTGCCAGAGGAGACCTGGGCGAATTAATGAAGGTGGGGGACTGCGTGCGCATCCGTGGCTATGGAGGGCAGTTGGGATGGATCGTGGAGTTCCGCGGCCCGCTCGGCCCTGATGGGGCACGGATCTACAGGGTCATGGTCCCCAAAAAACCAAAACGCAGCTATATCGAAGTGCGCGAAGACCAACTAGAACTAATCGAAGCGCCGACCTAAAGCTTTTACTATCCCAGCTTATCAAGAAAATCCGACCTCCCCTCGGGCTCTGAAAGACGCAGCAGCATTGCCGGCACTCCACCTCAACGAGTGCGCCCCACGGTGTCCGGTTTCGTACGGGGACGATGATCCCGCCGTTTCGGCCCCACGCGAACAACGCGATCCACATCCACCAACTGGTGTAATCGATCAGCCCCTCGCAGCAACGGGAGTGGTAGCGCGCTCTTCGCGTTACCGGCCCAGTTGAGTTCCTCTTTCTGCACTATAAATATGCTCACAAATGAGAATTAAAATGGATCTTAACAAGAAGATCCATCAACTGTTTACGAGTGTCGCGAACCTTGAGGTAATCCCTCTTGTCTCTTTAACAGACAGCAGGGGCTGGTGCGAGTGCAGCCGGGACAATTCCACTGGAAGGGCACACCGATAGGCGACGGGCGCTGTTTCGAAAACAGCGGTGGCGCAAGCCCTTGGGGGTTCGACTCCCCCTCCTTCCGCTCCTCTCCGCTTCTCACAAGGAAGGCAGCCGGATACGGCCTGGCCGGACCGCTCTGCTAAGGCGGCTCTCCGCAAGGAGATGAGGGTTCGAATCCCTCGCCTTCCGCTCTGCCCTGATGGTGAAACGGCTATCACGCCTCTCTTCTAAGGAGGATTTCCAGGTTCAAATCCTGGTCGGGGTGCTCTCGTTTCTTCTTTCCCCTACTGCCCTTCCCCTGGGCCGCCTTCTGTGGCAAAACAGGCCCAGACAACATCTCTCAGGGGAAATGACCAATGCG
Source organism: Planctomycetota bacterium (assembly GCA_029777335.1). GTDB lineage: Bacteria > Planctomycetota > Planctomycetia > Gemmatales > Gemmataceae > JAKOSN01. Next base: position 1,262 of record JAKOSN010000259.1, on the reverse strand, counting down.
AATCGCCAACTTCCATCATTTCGGTGGAGTTCACGGAGAATCAGCAGCCATCAAGAATCTGCTGAGCTTCACAGGAGTGGTTCATCCGCACACCGGCACCCCTCTCTCGGAAGCCCTCTGTTTCGGCATCGCGGGGGGACTCGGCATCGGCTACAGTTTCTGCCCCTCCATTCCTCGCCACCAACTCGGCAGCGGAATCACCATCGTCGGCCGCCACAAAAGCTATGTCACGGATGCCTCCTGGTATCAGGGGTGTTTCGACCGTCTTGGCATTCCCACGCGCAGGACCGAAACCACCGGCGCCGCCCGTGCCTATCGCAACCTCGTTGCCGAACTGGAGGAAGGTCGCCCTGCGGTGGTCTGGTGTGGACGCGCCCTGCTCCCCTATCTGCACGAGCCCGTTGAACTTGGCTCCTACTTCATGCACACTTTCCTGGTGCACGAAATCGACGAGTCGGCCGGAATTGCGCACGGCTCCGAGTGCGCCCCAACGGAAGTCACGCTCTCTCTTGAAACCCTGGAGCATGCTCGTCAGGGTGTCTGTTCGCACAGGAACCGCACCCTGAGCATCGCCCCGCAGAGGGCACTTTCGCTGGCGACTCTGCGCAGTGCGGTGCACGCTGGCCTGCAGGCCTGTCTGCACGAACTGACGCAACCGAAGATGAAGACCTTTTCGCTCCACGGGCTTGAAACCTGGGCGAAGATGATTGAAAACAACACCGCCAAGGATGGCTGGGGAAGGGTGTTTGGCACCACCCTCCTGTCCTGTGCCCTGCGCGATGTGTACGATTCCATCGTGACGCGTGAAACGGGCGGCGATCTCTTCCGGGGGCTCTTTGCGTCGTTCCTTGATGAGGCGGCGATTCTGCTTGATCGACCGGCTCTGGCGGACCTTGCGAGGGACTACCGCCGTCTCGGAGCACGCTGGCGCAGCCTGGCGGAGAGCGCCCTGCCGGCAAGCTGTCCTCCGCTCCACGCCCTGCGCGATTTGCTGGACACCCGGGCGGAGTTGTTTGTCACCCAGGGACAGCAGGCGGACGCCGCGATCGCCGAGACGGCGGGCAAGTTACGCGCGCTCGATCAGAACCTGCGCCAGCACTGGCCGCTCGACCGGGACGACACCGCCACCCTCCTGGGCGGACTGCGCGAGCAGATTCTCGCTCTGTATCAGGACGAAACCGCTGCCGTCGAGCGTTTCCGCTCTGCGCTGGCGTGATCCCTCCACCCAGCCCGCACGGCGAACCAGGAAAGGATGTTCGCTT
>JAKOSN010000258.1 GCA_029777335.1 Planctomycetota bacterium | reverse complement strand
GGCTGGCTGCGGAAGTTGACCGTCAATTCCTGGCGTCCCTCGTGAGGCATGTCGCGGCGCAAGCCCTGAAAAAGATGAACATCGGCTCCACGAAAGCGATAAATGGACTGGCTTTTATCGCCGACCGCAAAGAGTCTGCCCGCTGTCAATCCTCCCCCGGCCAGGTGCTGAATCAACTCCATCTGCACCGGGTCGGTATCCTGCAACTCATCGATCAAAAGATAGCGATAGCGCTCCTGCAAGCGCGTTCGGACCGCGTCGTGATCACGCAGCAGATCGCGTGCCTGAATCAGCAGATCCTGAAAATCCAGCACTCCGTGGAGGCGTTTGAGGGTGGCGTAACTCTCAACGGCCTCGCGCGCCACGCGAAGGAAGCGCTTGCCGGTGGCGATCGCCTCGGGGAGAGTGGTCGGATCCACGCTGAAACGTTCCAGTTTGAGCGCTCGCAGATCGCTGCGAAAATCCTCGAATGCCTTCTTGATTTGCTCATAAACAGCGGGTTCGGGCCACGCCTTGCTCCCCTGGCGACCCACCTTTGCCGCTTCATGGAGACGCTCGACCGCAGCGGGAAGGTCGCTCGCCTCGGGGAGCAACGGGAGTTCCTCCAGGAGCAGGGCACAGTTGGCGCTGAGCGGACCGGGTTGGGGGGGATGGCGTTGCAACAGGGGGAGCAGACGGGCGAGCCTGGGACGAGCCAGGAGAACGTAGTGCAGATAGGCACGGCGCAGCTGATTTTCAGCGACCTCCTGCCACGAAGCAGCGATCTCCGCTTCGCTCCGCTCCAACCAGTCACGCCAGCGACGCGCATCCCATCCTGCGAGCAACTCAGGAATCGCCTCGTTCACCGCACGCCAGCCGTGCAACAACACCAGTTGACGGAGATCCTCGCCGGCGGGGGATTGCGCTGTTAACAATTTTTGCAGACAGCTGGAGAGGGCCTCGGTTTCCAGATTGATCGACAGCACCTCCTCGAGCACCTCGAAGTGTGGATCCAGTCCGGCCTCGATCGCCTGTTGCCGCAACAAGGTGCCACAAAAGGCGTGGATGGTGGCGATGGGGGCAGTCTCCAGACTGCGGAGATGACGTTCCCAGCGTGCGGCATCCTCCTCCGTTGGGGCGCTGCGCAAGTGTCTGAGCAAGGCCTGCCGAATCCGGCCGCGCATTTGCCGGGCGGCGCGCTCGGTAAAGGTGATCGCCACGATTGAGCCGACCTCCACGCCATCCTCGCGCAGATGAGAGAGATAACGCTCAGTGAGCACATGAGTTTTGCCACAGCCGGCACCCGAGGAGAGGACGACCGACGTTGCTCGTGTGTGCACCGCGCGCGCCTGTTGCGGGGTCAGTCCCGGGCCGGCTCTTCGCTGGGTTTCGCCAGCAGAGGAAGGGGGAGTTGCCATGATTTCTCCACGGAACGCGCCTGACTGATGCGGCAAATCTGACTGAAATCACACGTCTGGGTGCAATGCTCGGAACGTGGCTTCAAGGGGTAGCTCCCCTGGCGAATGTGACTGACCAGTGTCAGCACCCACTTTTCAAGGACCTCGCGCACCTGACGCCAGCGTTTGGTTTCGTTCAACCACAGCGTTTTGTTTTTCTCGGTGGGTAAGACCACCTTGGGACCCTCGTCGGTCACCAGCCAGTAGGCGAGTCCAAGCGGCCGTGCGCCGTGCTCCTGGAGCAGCACTTCCTCGACCGCCAGGGCGTACAGTGTCAATTGCAGGCGCTGAAACTCGACGAGAGCACTGCTGGTGTAATGTTCGCCGCGCCCGGTTTTGTAATCGATGATCCAGAACCCTACTCCCTCGGCCAGCGGAGCGATATCCACCCGATCAATGCGCCCGCTGATTCGCACCTCCATCCCTTCCCCTCGAATCACCAGAGGCCGTGTGGGTGCGGCCGCGCCCAGGCCAAAGTCCACCTCGAAGAGATGGGGGCGCGGCTCCACGGCAAGGGGAACCCACGGCTTGACAAACGTTTGCCACTGCCGACGATACTGGGAGGCGCGGCGGAGCATCCGTTCGCCTTCGAGTTGCCACAGCGCCTTGGAGGCGGGGCTTGGCGCACGGTCGATGTCCTCCCGAATCGCCTGTTGCAATTGACCAAGCACCTCGGAATCGATCGCTTCTTCAGGGCGGTGAATCGCTCGGGCACGCAGTTGTTGGTGCAGTCGCGACAGAGCCCGATGAAACGCCTGACCGCGACGTGTCATCTCGATCTCTTCGCGGGGATCCTCCAGGGGTTCCAGACGTAACACCTGGCTGAGGAAAAAGCGAAACGGACAGGCGACATACTCTTCCAGAGCGGTCGGACTGAAGACTTTCTGTGGACCAACAAGATGTTGTAACTCCTCGATAAGGTTGGAGGCACGCACCAGGCCATCGAAGGGGGTGTAGTCGGCGGCACCGAAGCGTTGGCGAACCAGATCGGCGGCGGCCGAAAGGTTGGCGGCCAGTTCCACTGGAAGCCCAGCCTTTGCCAGGGACACCGAAGCGCTGTCGAGATCCTGGCTGACGCGAGTCGCCGCACGAACCCGCAGCTCGGCCGGGGAGAGTGGTTGTTCGCGGTCGTAGCCCTCGATCAGCATGCTCCGTCGCTCCACGGGAATGGCGCCTGGGGTGAAGCAATCGAGAATCGCGTGCAGGAACGAACTCGGCAGAAGGGGCTGCCCCCTGTCATCGAGGGCGGGATAACTGAGGATCAATTCGCGCCGTGGCCGAGTGACCAGCTGATAAAACAGCAGGGTTTCCTCGGGGAGAAGGTCCCCCAGGGTGGTAAGAGGTAAGCCGGCCTGGCGCAGGTTCTGGCGCTCTTGCTCCTCAAGGAGCGCCGCTGGCAGAACCAGGCGCGGAAAGCTGCGTTCGCCCAGCCCCATGAGAAAGAGATATTCGCTGTCCAGATAACGCGCCAGTGGCGCGGACAGGATGCAGATGCGCCCAGGGTCGCGCGGGGTGCGTGCCAGTCCCGCCTCGGCTGCCAGGGCGGTCAGGCGGCGGACAAAGGTGCGGTGGTCCAGCAAGGGTGGAGGATTGTGGCGTTCGCGTTCCAGGGCGAGCCAGCTGTCGATCTCCTGCCAGAAGCGTTCCCACCCACGCGCGAACGGGCTGCCGGCATCCGTCTGAGCGCTCGTCATCAAGCCCAGGTCGGTGGAGAAACGACGCAACCAGGCCAGGTGCTCTTCCAGAGGTGCCAGGGAGGGCATCCCCGCCCAGGCCTGGAAAAAACGCTCCAGAAACGGGCAGCACTCCTGCGCCAGAAGGTGAGTGCGGCGGCGGCGCGATTCTTCTGCCTGCTCATCTTCCAGCCCGGGTTGTTGTTCCTCTGCCCAGCGTCTGACTGCTACCAGGTAAGCCTCGCGGCCTCGGGGTTCGCCGAGCAGGCGTAACAGAGCCTCGGCACGCTGGGGAATCTCGGCATGGAAAACGCCTTCGCGTTGTGCCTCAGGCCAGGCAGGGCGAAAGAGCGTGCTCCGCAGCAGGGCAGTCACTCCGGCAAAGGGAAAGTCCTCTTCGGGCAAGCGCACCGCGCGCAGCAGACTGGCGACGAGGGGATGGTGCAGAAGCGGGTCGGTTCCCTCGATGTCCACTGGGAGGCCGTATTCGGCGAAAACCTCCTGGAGCAGACTGGCATAGGGTGCGAGATCGCGCATGCTGACCAGAATGTCGCCGGCCGGAACGCGTTCGAGCAGGAGTTGCTTGATCTGCCGGGCGACAAGGCGCGCCTCGCCCACGAGTCCCGGTGCCTCGATGCAGCGCAGCCCCGCAGCGTCGGACGAGGGAGTCACGGCCCGAACGGGACGAAAAAGCTGCTGTTCGAGATGAAGCAACCCCGCCGGGCGTTCGGAAAAGTTGAAGCCGCCTTCCTGGGTGACTGGTGCGCTGGGCGCGACGCGGAGATACTCCATGCGAGGCCGAAGCCGGCTCAGGAGTCGCTGCCGGGTGGCCTGCGTTGAGGCGAACAGTTCGGGGCGCTCGGTTCCTTCCTCGTCGAGAAGAGCGATCCAGAGTTCTGCTCCCGATTGAGCGAGCAAGACGAGAAGATCGAGCTGGGGCGGAGTAAAGGTGGTGAAATCGTCCACGCAGATGACGCGGAGCTTTGAGAGTTCCTCGGGCAAACCGTGGTGAAGCAGATCGCGCGCGTGCCACAGACGGCCGTCCAGGTCGTAGCGCTGCAGACGCTGCAGCATCTGTTGATAGCGGGTGTACAGGCGGAGACATTGTTGATCGCGCGGAGCGAGCACAGCGGATCGTTCCCCGGGAGCCTCTTCGGCCCGGCGCACGGCGGCCCGCGCAAGGTGGTGGGGCGCGACTCCCTGGCGTTTGAATTCCTCGAGCAATTGCACGACTCCCTCGCCAAAGCCGCGCGTTTCAAGGATGCGGGCAAAATGCGGGAGTTCGTCGGCCTTGTGCATGTCGCCCAGGATCGCTTCGAGAAGGAGGCGACGCTGGACCCGGGTAAGCGGTCGCGCCGCAGGATCGAGCAGGCGCACGATTCGTTCGGCAAGGTCGTGAAAGGTCATGATGCCAGGGGCCATCCAGCCCGGGCCAAGTTGCTGGCGAAGCTGGAGGACGCGGCGCGGGTTCGGGGCCAGCCAGAGAACTGATCCCGGTGTGCGCGCATGGGCCTGAAAACGCTGCCGGAGGCGCGCCGACTTGCCCACACCGGGGGGACCACAGATAATAAACGTTTGTCCGCTCATGCTGGTTGTTACAGACCTCCTCTTGGTGGCCGCGGCGCTGGCTGGTATTGTGCCCAAAGGGAAGGGGTGCTGGTAGAGCAACTGGCAGGAACAAAGGTGGTCCGGCCGACGGGGCGAGTCTCAACTGTGCCAAGCGAACAGGGATCGTCAAAGCCAACCGACCAGGGCCCCCCACAACCCACGCCCGCGGAACTGGTCGAGGCACTGCAGAATCGAGAAGAGTCGGCTCGCCGCCAGCTCGGCGACTGGCTGCGCGCCCCGGTGCGCCGCTTGATGGAAGAACTGAGCCGGCGCCACAACCTTCCACACAATCTTGATCGTCTCACGCGTCATGCCCTCCATGCGCTGGAAGCCTATCTCCGCACGCGCCGCCCCCGTGATTTTGAAGGCATGAGCGTCGATGCCTTTCGCGGCGCCTTACTTCTGCAAATTGCCAAGCAAGTGGTGCAACCCTACGGCGGGCAGCGGACCCTGGTACTCAATGGCACGCACGGTCTGATACATATTCCCGACCCGCTCCCCGATCACGACATCTATCAGGCAGAAACGGTTTTTTTGCCCTACGAGAAGATTGGCTCGTTCTGGTTTGGCGGGGACTGGTATGGCGGACATCGAACCCCCGATGGCGCCTTGTGGGTGATCGTTGCCGATATCACCGGTCATGGCTACTACGCTTATCTGCTGGCCAATGCGCTCCCCGGTGTGTGGCAAATGTGCTGGAGCAACCTTCAGACTGGGCAGCCCGAACCTGCCGAGGTGCTGGCTGCCATGCATGACCTGCTCCACGAATGTTTACCGGAGGGGGTGTTTGTGGAATGTACCCTCCTGCGCTTCGATCTGGAGGGGAAGGTAACAGTTTCACCGGCGGGCGGTTCGCGACTTCTGTGGCGGAGAAAAGAGGAAAACCGACTGAACCTGGTGAAACTGCGTGGACTGTGGTTGGGGCTCGATCGGCCCACGGTACAGGATCAACACACCTGCATCCTGGAGCATGGCGACGAATTGCTCATCGGGACCGATGGGGTGTTCGATCAACTGCTGGAGCACCATGGTGGAACGAGCGATCTGGCCGCAGTGCTGGGGGATTTTTTGGCGCGCAGAACGCTGCACGAGGCGGTTTCCGAGGCCATCCAGGTGACGTTGCGCCACGGTCCCCAGAAAGACGACATCACCGCGGTGGTGGTGCATCGGCGTGTTCCGGAGGGGTAAACGGCGAGGGCGATCGAGCGCTTCGCTCACGTGGAAACCGTTCATGTTTCAGTGCGACTGCCCGCCCGACAACTGTGCCGGCAAGGTGCAGCGCTATCTCAAGGGAGAGCGCGGCGCGGGCGATGAACTGGTGAGCAAGTTCCAGGCGCTGGTTCGCAGCATTGTCCAGCGTGTGCTGGGACCGAGTCGGCGTGAGGAATGGGACGACGCCTGTCAGGCCGTCTTTCTCCGCCTTTTCACCAATCTGGAACGGTGGGAGCAGCGCTGTCCCTTCTGCAAATGGCTCGCGGTCGTGGCCGCACGCCGGGCGATCGATCTCAGTCGCGCACCAGTGATGACAGAAAATGTCCCGACCTTTGATCATTTTGCCGATCAACGCAAGGATTTGCCCGACCACGAAACGATTGAGCGAATCGAGCAGGTGGTCTCGCGGTTCTCCACGGAATGGCGTCAGGTTTGGGAAATGTGGCGAGAGGGGCTCAAGCGCGAGGAGATGGCGCAGCGAACCGGCCGTTCGGTGCGCACCATTCAATACTGGCTGGCCGAGATGATGGATCAACTCCGTGAATGTCTGGGGGACTGAGCGCGCGAGGCAAAGAAAAACGCTCGCCCGGACACCATGAAGAGGACGTGGTGTTCGGGGGAGCGTTGGCGTTTTCAGTTAGTAGCGCCCCAGTTGGAGCGAAATCTCGAGGAGGTCGTGATCGTTGGGATGCTCCTGGAGCAGTGTCGGCCAGTGCACGGGGTGAAACTGGTGTCCAAATGGATCACGGAGATCGACAAAGTCGTTCTTGTCCCTGTGATACAGGTAGCGCCATTCACAGAGCCAACCCTCGTCCTGAAACAGGCGAATGCACTCTGCACGCAGGGCGGCCCGTCCTCCGGGAGGAGCCTCGCGCGTCGCCTCCTC
>JAKOSN010000257.1 GCA_029777335.1 Planctomycetota bacterium | reverse complement strand
GAGGTCGTACATGAATCCGGTACTAGCCACCGCACGCAGTTACCTCGAAGCGGGACTGGGGGTCTTGCCCATCCGCCTGGATGGCACCAAGGCCCCGGCCCTCCAGCGAGGACACTCCTACCTCCGGGAGCGCCCCACGCTGGAGGACCTCGAGGCCTGGTTCAGCCGTGGCCAGCATGGCATCGCCATTCCGAGCGGGCGCGTCTCGGGGAATCTGGAAACCCTGGACTTCGAGACCGTCGCAGTCTGCACCCAGTGGAAGGAACTGGTGGAAGCGCAACTTCCTGGCCTGGTGGGACGGCTTACTCTCTGCCGGACTCCCGGCCACCTTGATCCGAAGGGAGGTATCCACGTCCGATATCGCTGTCCGGAACTGGAGATTCCTGGCTCGACCAAGCTGGCCGGACAGGCGGAAACGGATGCCTGGGGCGACCTGGTGCGGAATGCGCGAGGGGATCTGGTTTATCAGGCCCTCATCGAGACCCGCGGCGAAGGTGGTTATGCCATCGCCCCGGGTTCACCGCCGGCGACGCATCCTTCAGGCCGACTATGGCAGCACCTGAGCGGACCTCCCCTCACTGAACTTCCCAATGTAACCTCCATCGAGCGGGAAATCCTCCTGACCAGTGCCCGGGCACTCAATCGCTGGATCGATGTGCGTGATCAGAAGCACACCCAGCCAGGGAGCAACGAGCGCTTGCTTCCCGGCGATGATTTCAATGCGTGCGGCCCGGACTGGGCCGAAATCCTGGAACCACACGGCTGGGTACGGGTGCGAGCCAATGGCTCGGTACGTTTCTGGCGGCGCCCGGGAAAGGATCGCGGCATCAGTGCCACCACTGATTTTTGCCGGGCTGGAGAGCTTGGTCTGCTGCACGTTTTCACCTCGAACGCACCACCGTTCGACATGCAGGGGACGTATTCCAAGTTCCGCGCCTGGACACTGCTCAATCACCGAGGTGATTTCAAGGCGGCGGCGCGGGACTTGATCAGCAAGGGATTTGGCGAAAACATGTCCCCGCGGGGCGGTGCTGCCACGTCGCGCATTGCTGGCAGCAACGGCGAATGTCCAGCGGAGCCACGGTCCACGAGGACAGAGATCGAGTTACCGGAGCCGCCTCCCTGGCCGGAGCCCCCCGACGATCTGATCTATCAGGGACTCGCCGGCGAGATCACCCAGCTGATTGAACCCCAGACCGAAGCGGACCCGCTCGCCGTGCTGGTACAGATCCTGGTGATGTTTGGGAACGCGTGCGGACGGCATGCACACTGGCGTGTGGAGGAAACCTGCCACTACGGCAATTTGTACTGCTGTTTGGTGGGCGAAACCGCCAAGGGGCGCAAAGGGACGGCCAAGGACCGTGCTCTGCGCGCCTTCGATTGCGTGAGCGATCGCTGGCACGAACGGATCGCGAGTGGGCTTTCGTCGGGCGAGGGCCTGATCATGGCTGTCAGCGATCCGACTTACAAGACCCATCACATCAAACAGCGCGGGCGTGTGGTTGATACGCAACAGATCCTCGACAACCCTGGTGTGGCCGACAAGAGGCTCTTGATCGTGGAGCCTGAATTTGCCCGCGTACTCCGTGTCCTCGATCGTGAAGGAAACACCCTTTCGGCTCGCCTGCGCGAGGCGTGGGATCATGGCAATCTGGTCAGTATGACCAAGGCTTCGTGTCGGGCCACGGGTGCACACCTCTCTCTGATCGCGCACATCACCCGGATCGAGCTGCGTAAGTCGCTGACCAGCGTCGACGCAGCGAACGGTCTGGCCAATCGGTTTCTCTGGTTCGCGGTGCGCCGATCCAAGCTCCTCCCTCTTGGGGGGGAGCGTATCGATCTGGGGACTCGGGCTCACAAGCTCGCCCTTGCCGTCGAGCAGGCGCAGACCGGGACACGGGAGATCCCCTTTGATCGGGAAACGATGGCCTTCTGGCAGGACGAGGTGTACGCACGCCTGACCAAAGGTCGCCCGGGGCTTCTTGGTGCGATCACCAATCGCGCCGAGTCCCAGGTGCGGCGGTTGGCCCTGCTCTATGCTCTGCTCGACTTTTGTCCCGAGGTCCGCATGGCTCATCTCCTGGCAGCACTGGCGATGTGGGATTACTCGGAGCGATCCTGTGCCTGGATCTTCGGAGACTCCACTGGCGACAGCAAGGCAGACGAGATCCTGGAGGCGCTGAAAGCCGCAGGCGAACACGGACTTACCCAAACCAACATCCGGGACCTTTTCGGTCGCAACGAACCCAAGGCTGCTCTTGGCGAGGCACTAGCACTGCTGATCGAAGCAGGGCTGATCACGGCAGAAAAACGATCCACTGGCGGACGTGCGGCGAAGGTTTTTCGCCTGGTTGGAGGAACGACCAAAACGACCGAAGTGAAAAAAGCAACAGAGCAAGGAGTTGCGTCAAACTCCTCTCCTGAACCCTTACGACAAAAGGGTCCGACGCAATGAGAAGCCCCCCTTTTGTCGTAAGCGTTCAACAAAAGCAATCGCCGTAAGTCTTTATCAGATTGCTTTTTTCACTTCGGTCGTTTTGGTCGTAAACGGCGGTGAATCGCAGTTGAGGAGAGGGACGTGATAGGTGGTTGGAGCGAACTCCTGCGCCAGAAAGCCGCCGAACTGGCCCAACAGGCTGAGAGTTCTCCCGAGCCGGTGTCTGTGTCCATGACTCCTGCCGGGAGTCTCCCACGAGAGGAACGGGACCTGGAATGGGAGCGGCTGGAGCCGCTCTGTGTGCCGGCCTGGTCGGAGCCGAGATATCCGCACCTGTGGCATCTTTCGCAGGCGGAAACGCTGGAATTGATCCGTTGCTGGAATCAGGCGGCGCTGGAACGCTGGCAAAAGAAACACGGAGTGACCCCGTGAGCAATCTGCCCTCATTATGGCCTCATCAGGAGGCGGCGATTCAATCGGTGTTGCTGGCCCTGTCCGCTGGGAGGAAGTCCGGGCTGGTCGTGCTGCCGACCGGGTGTGGCAAAACAGGGATGGTGCTTTCCCTTGGGGCCAGGCTCCAGGTACCGATGCTGTTTTTGGTCCACCGCGATGAGTTGCTTGAACAAACCTGCCGGGCTGCTGCGCGTTTCTGGCCCAGCGCATACGCGGTCGCCATTCGCGCCGGGGTCCGCCACTGGGATGGCCCTGCGCTCAACGGTCACCGTCTCCCCGATCTGGCGGTGGCGATGGTGCCCACCCTGGTACGTCGCCTCGATACGATCGCCTCCACTCGCTTTGCCATGGTGGTGGCGGATGAGGCTCATCTCAGCCTGGCCCGGACCTGGCAGCGCGTGATCAGTCACTTCCGGGAGGCCTTCTTGCTCGGAGT
>JAKOSN010000256.1 GCA_029777335.1 Planctomycetota bacterium | reverse complement strand
GTTGCGGCCTGGAGCGCGGTTGCATGGGGAACGCGCTTCACCCCGGCATTCCCGGCACGCAGCAGGGCGTTGGCGCGATCCTGAATCCAGGTGGTGATGTCAGTGTCTGCCGGTCCGCCATTGGTAGGGTTGTATTTGAAGCCGCCATCGGCCGGCGGATTGTGCGAGGGAGTGATGACAATCCCATCGGCGAGGTGCTCCTTTCGGCCGTGGTTGTAACTCAGGATGGCATGCGAGACGACGGGTGTGGGGGTGAAACCGTCGTCTCGCTGAATAAACGTCTCCACCCCGTTGGCGGCCAGCACTTCCAGAGCCGTTCGCTGCGCCGGGCCAGAGAGCGCGTGGGTATCCTTACCCATGAAAAGAGGACCCGCGATCCCCTTTTCACGGCGATAATCGCAAATGCCCTGAGTGATCGCCAGGATATGCGCCTCGGTAAAGGTGCCATCCAGGGCGGTGCCGCGGTGTCCGCTTGTGCCAAAACTCACCAGCTGAGTGGGATCGGCCAGATCCGGCTTGCGTTCGTGATAGGTGCGCTCCAACGCGGCGACATCGATCAGAAGTTCTGCGGGGGCCGGCTGTCCGGCGAGCGGGTGCAGGCTCATCATCCACCTCCAGCAAGCAAGGGTTGCGGTTCAGGGGCACGGACTCGTCACAGGGGCGTCAGATGGCGGATGGCCTCGGGCGGCAGACGCAGGGTGGGCCCTTCCACCGTGGCAATCTCGACCTGGGAAAAACTCAACTGGTGCAGGGTGCCCTCGTGCGTACTCTCGTTGTGGCATTCAGCGAGCACCTTTCTCCCGGCCAGGTCGAGCCGGTGACGCCAGCTCGCTTCCAGCCCCAGAGAATCCCCACGCGTCAGGCGCTGGAATTCCTCGTCGAGCACGCGCAACAGGTCTTGCGCGACCTCGCTCCAGGCGAACGGCTGTCCTTTCCACATCGCCAGGGAAACGGCGCAGGGCAGACGGGCGGCAGCGAACATCTCCGCGGTTTGATTGACATTTAGTCCGATCCCGGCAACCACGCCCTGTCTCTGCTCGATGAGGATCCCGGCAATCTTACGTCCTTCGAGGAGCACATCATTGGGCCACTTGATCCGGGGTATCACGCCGAGAAGATGTTCGATGGTGCGACACACGGCAACAGCGGCCCAGGCGGTCATCAGCACGGGGCGCGAGACGAGGGCTGGCGGAAAGACCAGCACCGAGAGAAGAACGCTGCTCTCCGGGGGAGCCTGCCAGGTGCGCCCGTGCTGTCCGCGCCCGGCGGTCTGCTCGCGTGCCAGGATGGCCAGTCCGTCCTGGGAGGGATTCTGCGCATGCCGGAGCGCCTCGTCGTTGGTGCTGCCGGTCTGGTTGAGCACCAGCACCCGGCGACCCACGCGTCGTGTCGCAAACACCCATTCCGCCACAGGATTCATGGTGTCTGGTAATCCAGGCCGAGATCGAGCGCGACTGCCGAGTGAGTGAGCGCTCCCACACTGACGCGATCCACTCCCGTTTCGGCAATGCCACGCAGCGTGCTGAGATTCACCCCTCCCGAGGCTTCCAGCAACACAGTTGGCGCCACAGCATTGCGGCGCTGCACCGCCTGGCGCAGTTGCTCCAGACTCATGTTATCCAGCAGAACAATGTCCGGGCGTGCGGGGAGTGCGACTTCCAGCTGCTCAAGAGTGTCCACCTCGATTTCCAGCGGAACCGCGTGCCCATGCTTGACGCGCGCCAGAGTGACTGCCTCTACCAGGGAGCCGTGCCCCAGCCCCGAGCGTGCGAGCGCTGCCAGGTGGTTATCCTTGATCAACACCGCATCGAAGAGACCCAGGCGATGATTGTGTCCGCCTCCACAGCGCACCGCATACTTTTCCAGGAGGCGCCATCCCGGAGTGGTCTTGCGCGTGTCCAGCAAGCGACAGGGCAGGTCAGCAATCAGGTCGGCATAGCGCCGCGTCAGGGTGGCGATTCCGCACAAATGCTGAAGGAAGTTGAGCGAGGTCCGTTCGGCGGCAAGGATGGCGCGCATCGATCCCGAAACCCGTGCCACGGCGGTCCCTCGATCGATCTTGCTGCCATCGGAGAGAAGCGGTTCAAAGCGTGCCGAGAGGCCACGCTTCTCGAGGGACTGAAAAACCAGTTCCGCGGCGGGGAGTCCAGCCAGCACTCCCGGAGCCCGGGCAACGTAGATCGCCTGGCCATCGAGAGCCAGCGGGATGATCGCCTCGCTGGTGAGGTCCCCCACGAGGCCCAGGTCCTCTGTGAGTGCCAGAGCGATGACTTGCTGGCAGGCGGCTGTCTCGGCAACGGTGAAGGCGGCCATGCGGGGCCTCCTCAGGTCTCGGCGAAGAACTTCACTGCATTGCGAAACAGGAGCAGGCCGTCTCCCTCGGCGGCGAGCCCCTCTCTTGTCCAGCGCGGATGATGCGTGGGGAGAACATGGCGTTCGGGGTGCGGCATCAGCCCCAGGACACGCCCGGTGATATCGCACAGTCCGGCGATATCGTCCTGCGAGCCAGCGGGATTGCCCGGGTAATCCACCGGTTCTCCCTTCGGGCCAACGTAGCGCAGGACGATCTGTCCGGTTTGGCGCAGGCCGTGCAGGATCCACGACTGGCGCGTCATGAGGCGTCCCTCACCGTGGGCAACCGGGAGATAGAGATGGGTATACCCTTTAAGAAAGGGGCAATGCCCTGGCTGTGCCTGCAAATGGCACCAACGATCTTCAAACTTTCCCGAAGTATTGTGCGCCAGGGTGGCGACGGGCCCCTCCTCATCAGGAGGAACGATCAGCCCCGCCTTGAGAAGCGCCTGAAAACCGTTGCAGATGCCGAGGATCAGTTTCTCATCGTCGCGAAACTTGCGCAGGGCATCGTTCAGAAAGTGGCGGAGCTGAATGCCAAGGATCTTGCCCGCCGCCACATCGTCGCCGTAGGTGAACCCCCCAGGGACGACGAGGATTTGAAAATCATGGAGCAGAGCCGGGCTGGCACGAAGCTGATTGATGTGGATACGTTCAGCACGAGCGCCGGCCAGTTCGAAGGCGAACTGCGTTTCAAGGTCGCAGTTGGCCCCAGGGGCTCGGAGGATCAAAACGCGCGGGGTGGCCATGATTTACTCGGGAAGGGATCCAGCTTCTCCTTGACAGGCGCAGAAGCACAATCGATAATGATTGTTGTAGTGGCTCCAGGCACTCCACGCTAGTGCGGGCGGTTGGATTCGCACCAGGAGACCACCCCCACTCTCGCCAACCTCTCTGGGAGTGGGTCAGGACTTTTTTCCCATTTTTTCTCCATGTCCTGTTGACACTCTCTTCACCTTCCCTTACGATTGATAATGTGCTCACTACGAGTACAGTCGAAATGATTGGAATGATTGTTACAGATCATACGATCTGGTCGGTCATTTCAAGATGACATGGATCTTTGACAAATCGGCAGGGAGAGAACGAGCCAAGAGCGAGTGTGTGACTGTGCTCTGTATGCACAACACACAGGAGCTTGCAATCTGGCGGAAGCCAGGTTGACCGTTCAATGAGTGAAAGTGATACAGAGCGACCGATCGAGCTCATTCAGAAGCTGATACGAAGCCTGGGAGGAATCCTGGGACAAGCAGCAAGATTTTGAAGGGTTTGATCCTGGCTCAGAACGAACGTTGGCGGCGTGGATTAGGCATGCAAGTCGAACGAATCCCTGGGGGCAACTCCAGGGGGAAGTGGCGAAAGGGGCAGTAAGGCGTGGATAACCTACCCCGGGGACTGGGATAGCCCTCCTAACGGAGGGGTAATACCGGGCGAGCTGGCGAAGGCGCATGTTTTTGCCAGGAAATGAATTTCGCCTTGGGAGGGGTTCACGTAGTATTAGCTGGTTGGTGAGGTAACGGCTCACCAAGGCCAAGATGCTTAGCAGGTGTGAGAGCACGACCTGCGCCACTGGCACTGAGACACTGGCCAGACTCCTACGGGAGGCTGCAGTCGAGGATCTTCGGCAATGGGCGCAAGCCTGACCGAGCGACGCCGCGTGTGCGATGAAGGCCTTCGGGTTGTAAAGCACTGTCGAGGGGGAGGAAGCCGCAAGGTTGACCTATCCCTGGAGGAAGCACGGGCTAAGTTCGTGCCAGCAGCCGCGGTAAGACGAACCGTGCGAACGTTGTTCGGAATCACTGGGCTTAAAGGGCGCGTAGGCGGGTTCCCAAGTCAGGGGTGAAATCTTTCGGCTTAACCGGAAAAGTGCCCCTGATACTGGGAGTCTCGAGGGAGATAGGGGCATGTGGAACTTCCGGTGGAGCGGTGAAATGCGTAGATATCGGAAGGAACGCCGGTGGCGAAAGCGACGTGCTGGATCTCTACTGACGCTGAGGCGCGAAAGCCAGGGGAGCAAACGGGATTAGATACCCCGGTAGTCCTGGCCCTAAACGTTGGGTACTAGATTGTGGACTTGACATGGGTTCACAGTCGAAGCAAAAGTGATAAGTACCCCGCCTGGGGAGTATGGTCGCAAGGCTGAAACTCAAAGGAATTGACGGGGGCTCACACAAGCGGTGGAGCATGTGGCTTAATTCGAGGCTACGCGAAGAACCTTATCCTGGACTTGACATATGCGAAAGCGCAAGGAAGTAGCGTGCGGAAACGTTACGCCAACGGTATCCAGTCCGGAACCTTGTACAGGTGCTGCATGGCTGTCGTCAGCTCGTGTCGTGAGATGTCGGGTTAAGTCCCATAACGAGCGAAACCCCTGTCCTTAGTTGCCAGCAGTTCGGCTGGGGACTCTAGGGAGACTGCCGGTGTTAAACCGGAGGAAGGTGGGGATGACGTCAAGTCCTCATGGCCTTTATGTCCAGGGCTGCACACGTGCTACAATGGCCTGTACAAAGGGATGCCAACCCGCGAGGGGGAGCGAATCCCAAAAAACAGGCCCCAGTTCAGATTGTAGGCTGCAACTCGCCTGCATGAAGTTGGAATCGCTAGTAATCGCAGGTCAGCAACACTGCGGTGAATGTGTTCCTGAGCCTTGTACACACCGCCCGTCAAGCCACGAAAATGCGGGGCGTCCGAAGTCGCTGAGCAAACCGCAAGGGAGCAGGCGCCGACGACGAACTGCGTAATTGGGACTAAGTCGTAACAAGGTAACCGTAGGGGAACCTGCGGTTGGATCACCTCCTTTCTAAGGATGTTGGTTCACCCCAAGGATGCCAATCCTTGAGGGACTCATGTCCACACACCCACTCTTTCTCGTTCCCTCCCCGCCGATCTCAAAGTACCCCGCCAGCCTTACCCCTGGCGGGGTCTTTTTCTTTCCCT
>JAKOSN010000255.1 GCA_029777335.1 Planctomycetota bacterium | reverse complement strand
TCGAAATTGGTGCTGTAGGCGACCAGCCAGGAGGGTTGCATGAGGATGCCGAGGCGCGTATTCCTGGGCAGTTGGATGGGCTGCTGCGGCGACCACTTCTCGATCCCGTAGACCGCTTCGACTCCCTTCTGCCCCTTGTTGTTGATCGGATTGAGAACAACTCCCGGAGCCGGTTCTTCGAGGCGGGTCTTTTTGTTCTTTACCATCCGCAGGTTGACGAACGAGAGGTCCGTCGTCAGCAAGGTGCGAAAGACTTCTTTATCCTGGGTGAGCGTGTACAGAACGAGCCGATCCGTGTCGGCCACCAGTTGAGCCGGCTGGTGGACAAAGGTCTTGGGGTTATTCTTGAACACATTCACGGCGTTGCCATAGTCGAAGTATTCGCGGAAGAACCGCAGCAGGGCCGGCTTCTCGATCTTTGCGTCCTCGAGGATGCGTCGAACGTGCTTCGCCACCTCCTCCCGGGTGGTCAACTCGCCCTTGCTTGCCGCGGTCATGAGCCCTGACTCGCGACGGTCACTCAGCGCCAGACTGACAGCGACGGCGATCTCCAGAGAGCCGAGCATCTTTCGCCCCTGGCTCCCCTTGCCCTTGCCGACCTCGCTGCGGAACAGAGCATCTGTCTTGAGCAACACGGCTTGAAGCATCGTTCGCACCGCTGCTGGATGGTCTCCGTCCCGGGCACACTTCTCATGGAGCTCAAGCAGCCGCTTCACCTCGTCGGGTTCAGCATTGCGGCCGATGGCGAGCCGGTAGACGAGTTGAATGGCACCAGTGAGCTGCGTGGGCGACGGTGGGGTTTTTCCATCCATCAGGGTGGCCAGTTCACGAACGGCGTTGTTACGTCCCTTGCCGTTGCCGGTCATCACATCGACAATGGCCTCGGCATTGCGGATCAGGATCTCCGTGCTGGGTTCGTCGATGGTGTACAGTCCGGCGAAGTCGCGAACACCGCGTTCGGGCTCCAGAGTGAAGGGCTGGACCAGTCCGTCTGGTTTCCCCTTGATCAGACCGCGCACAAGGCCCAGATAGCCATCGGGGCTGAGTCGCCAGATGCGCGGCGGGGGTGGGTCGGAGGCGGGAGCCTCCGGTGCGAAAAGCAGTTCATGCGGAACGAGATTGCCCTGGCGGGGGAGGCGCGCGGCCCGACCTCCGGTGGCGCGTGCAATCCAGTGGACCACAACGAGCGCATCGGCCTCATTGGGACGCGGGGCCTTTGCGGGCGGCATCAGTCCGTCGCGGAGCTGATCGCGAACCGCGAGCCAGAGGTCCCCGTTCTTGCTGGCCTCCGCTTCGAGTCGATCCAGCCGGATGTCCCCGGCCTGTTTTTTCTCCCCGTGGCAGCCAACGCAGTGTTTGGCAAGGAACGGAGCGACAACGACCCGATATTCTTCTGCCAACGACCGGGGAGCAGCGGCCGGCGCGGATGCTGAGGTCATCAACGCCACAACCAGCGTAATCGCTCCGGTTAACCGACAGATTGTCGGGCCAGGGAATCTCAGGGGGGGTGTGTCGCCGCGCCTCACTTCTTCTCTCCTGTCCTGCGCGTGGCTGTGCGATAGAGGAACGAGTCCGAACTCAACAGGGCCACAATCAGCGCCTTCATACTGCCTCCGCTCTTGCGATATGCTTCATGAGCCGCCCGCAGACTCGGCCCGTCGCCCAGCGTTTCGTTTCGACCCATCCAGTAGCGGAAGGCGTGTCGCACGAAGACCTGCTCGACGTGCTCACTGGTCGCCAACTTGCGCAGCATCGCGACAGCATCGGACACCTTCCCTTCCAGCTTCTCGACTCCGGTGTGAGCGATTAGCCCACTGGCATCGACCGGCACCTCACCCATTACCGGGCCGCGTGGTTTGCCTTTCCTGTCCACATTCTTCTTCGTCGCTTCGGGGTCGAGAACGGTCTCCCGGGTGCGGTAGCGGCCGAAGTGATCGTACATCTCAAAGGGCAGGCCGACGTCGTTCATCAGTCGGTGGCACTTCCAGCAGTAATCCTGCTGGGTGACCGTCATGCGTTGACGAAGCGTCTTTTCAGGCGTGTCGGGCAACTGGGCATCGACGGTGATGGGCACATCGGGGACCACGCCGCCGAGCAGTCGCTCACGGATCCATTTGCCCCGGTGGATCGCGTGGTTGTCGAAACTCGTCGATTGCGCGATCAGCCAGGCCGGCTGTGTCAGCACGCCGGCGCGTTGTTCCCTCGGCAGCTCGATCGGCTGGTTCTCGGTCCACTGCCAGTCGGGAGGGAGGTTGTAGTTCAGGTGGGTCTTACGGTTGTTCTTGCTGTGATACGGCTGGATCTTGCCGCCCTTACCGCCGAGGCGGACGTTGACGAAGCTCTTGTTCGTGGTCAATAATTCCTTCAGCACTTCCCTGTCCTGGGCGAGGATGTATTCGACCAGCGCGTCGGTGTCAGAGATGAGCACGCCCGGGTCATAGCCAAACTCCGTGATGGTCTCCTTGAACACCTCGCGGGCAGCCTCGTAGCCGAAGTACTCACGGCAGAAGCGCAGGATGCGCGGCTTCTGCACCTTGCCATCAGTGAGCAGCCGCTGGACGGTGGCGGCGACACCCTCTCGGGTGTCGAGCCTGCCCTTCTCGGCATCTGTCAGCAGGGCCTGGTCCGGCTTGCGGTCGGTCAGGGCATAGGCCAGGGCGGAGGCGATCTCGCGGGGCGCCAGTCGCACCCGGCCTTCCCGGTCGGCCTCACCAGCGCCCAGTTCAAAGCGGAAGAGGGCCTCGGGCAGGAGATACACCGCGGCCAGGACGTAGCGGACGCCCTTGACCCGGCCGGCATCGTTGACGTTCTTTTCCATGAACGCCGTGAACCGGGCGAGTTCGGTATCGCTGGGCTTGCGACCAAGCACCTTGTTAAACTGATAGACGATCGCCTTCTCCATGTTCGACTTCGTTAGCGGCGTCTTCTCGTCCATCAGGGCGACCAGTTCCCGGACCGAGCCAGGGGACGCCACCACCTTGTTGTCCTTCACCTGATGCGCCGTCTGTCGCTCAACGAGGAGCAGGGCGTTGGCCAGCAACTGCTGAGTGACTGGTTCATCCGCCCTGGGTGCGCCCATGTCCTTGAAGGTGGTCCCGCCCGATGGCGAAAACGGCTGGCCGAGACCGGAGCCGCCCTGCCCCAGGCCGACGGCTTCCTTGTAGATCTCGGGGCTGATGAGCCGAATTCGCGCGGGGGCATCGAACGGCGCAGCCAGTTTCGGGTCGAACAGCAGCCTGTGGGCCAGGACGTTGCCATTGGAGTTGGCGGGACGCCGGGCGGAGTGCTTGTTGGCCCGCTTGAACTCGGCCTGAATCCACTGCGTGACCGCCAGCAGGCTTTCGTCGGAGGGGCGCGGTTCGGACTCCGGCGGCATCTCGCGGGTGGCAAGTTTCTCCAGAAGCAGGGCCCAGCGGCCGGCGCTGGTGCTCTCCTTCATGTCCGGGTTGAGCTTCTCCAGGACCAGGTCGCCCCTGGCCTTCTTCCCCTCGTGGCAACGATTACAATGGTTCGTAAAGAACGGGAGGACCGTGCGCTCGTATTCGGCCCGGCTCTCCCTGGCCGTGGCGAACTTGAGTTCGGCGGCTGGCCTGTCGGTCTTCTCCCTGGCGCTCAGACCGAGGACCAGCATCAGGGGAGCGACCGACACGAGCGGGGCCAAACGGGTCAGCAACATCGAATCCTCTCCGGAGGGCGGGCAACTCAGGCGGGAGCGGGGACGCGGGGACGGTGTTGCGCTCTCCCCGCTTTCGGCTCTGATTCCATTGAACCCGACGAGCCGAATCTTAGCAGCGCTCGAAAAGAAGAATCTGGTCGGGGCGCGCTGCTAAGTCCCCAGCCCGGCCATTCAATAAGAGATATGACGACCAACCCGGCCGCCATTGAAACAGTCCAGACGCTGTTCTTGCAGCATGCAGCGGCCCTGCGCGGCTTCATCCTCGGGCTGGTCGGGGATCGTGACGAGGCAAAAGACATCTTGCAGGAGGTCTTCCTGACGGCAACCAAACTGGCCGACCGCTATCAGCCGGACTCCAGTTTCCTGGCCTGGGCACGGGGGATTGCCCGAAACAAGGTGCTCGAGCATTTCCGCAGCTGTCGTCGCCAACCGCGGCCCTTCGATGAAGAGTTGCTCGAGTTGCTGATCACTTCCGCCGGTGCGCAGGACGACCTCTGGGAAGAGCGCCGGGCAGCCCTCGCCGAGTGCATCCAGCAGCTGGCCCCGCGGGCCCGCCAAATCCTGGATTTGCGCTACGCTGCCCCTCCGGTGTCGCCTCCTGAGATTGCCCAGCGACTGAGCTGGACCGTCAACTCCGTTCATGTCGCTCTGGCGCGGGCACGCAAATTCCTGCAGGACTGCACGCGCAAGCGGCTGACAGGGGAGAGAGGCTGAGATGCAAGACAACCACCTGCACCCTCTACTGGAAGCCTATCTTGAAAACCGCCTGACAGCGGCTGAGGCCAGCGAACTGCGCACCCTGCTTCGCTCCTCGCCCTTCGCCCGGCAACGGTTCTGGGAATATGTGGAGCAGCACGCTCTGCTCGAGGATATTCTCACCGAGGCTCGGGGGATGGATCTGGCCCTCCTGCAGCGGGACGAATCGCTCGCTGCACTCGCCTCGGGACAGGGGGAGCCGGCCCAATCGGTGACACCTGGTCCCGCGAGCCCCCGGCGTTTGCTGGGCCTGGGCGCGCTGATGGCGCTCGCGGCGGGGCTTTTGCTCGCGATTGTCCTGTGGTCGCGTCCGGGGACAGGAACCGATCCCGACTCCGAGACTGCTCCCTTCGCCACGATCCACGCCGTCGCCGGAGACGTCCGTGTGGGCGATCCCTCGGGATATGCTATCCCCGCAGTTCCCGGCTCCGCGCTTCGGGCCGGCCAGTTCCTCGCCGTTGGGGCTGACGAGGACAGCCGGGCCGAGGTCCTCCTTGCCGACGGGTCCCAGGTGACTCTGAGCCCCAGTTCGACACTCCGATTTGTCGCCGAACAGTTGTCTCAGGGCAAGCGCATTCACCTGGAAACGGGTGCGGCCCGGGTTGAGGCGGCTCCTCAGCCCGTTGACCTTCCCCTGGTGGTGACGACGGACCACGCCCGAATCACTGCGCATCAAACGCGTTTCCGCCTCTACCGCGAACAGCAAGCCTCTCGCGTGGAACTGGAAGAAGGCAAACTGCTTCTGGAAAGCCAGACCGGCGAGCGACAGCTCGAGCTGACCCAGGGGCTGTATGTCGTGGCAACCGCGGAGCCGCAGCCCATGGTGACCCATCCGATGCCCTCCGGACACTGCCGGTTGCTGCACACACTCCTGAAGGCTGGAGACGCGGCGTCCTTCTCTCTTGACGGCAGACAGCTGCTCACCAGCCACTTCAGCCGCGGGCTGAAACTCTGGGCGGTTGAAGACGGCAAACTCCAGGCCTCGGCACCGGGAAGCGGACAGCGTGCTGTGGGGCTGGCTTTCGCGGATGAGACCACCATGATGGCACTGGGCGACCGCGGTACAGCTTTGCTGTGGAACGTGCGGGAACCGCAGGCGACCTCCACCCGCCTCCGCGAGAAGGATCTGCGCTGTGCCGCGATCTCCGCCGACGGCCGGTGGCTCGCTCAGGGCTGGCGGAGCGAGGTGGTCGTGTGGGAGACAAACCGCGAGACGGGGACCATCTCCCTGCGGCGAACGTTGCCCCTCAAGCCCAGTCGCCTGGCCCTGGCGTCTGTTGGCGCTCCGCGCGTGGCAGTGAGCAAGTGGGCAGGCGACATCCTTGTCTTCGACGTCGCAAGTGGGCGCGAACTGGCCCGCCACAAACTGAAACGGACGCCGACGCCGCTGGCCCTGTCTGCCGACGGGCGCTATCTGGCTGCGTACGCCAACGAGGACGGGCTGGTGCTCTTTGATCAGCAGACCAGCGAGCGTTACACCCTCTGGCCCGGTGAAGGCGCTCGAGTTGCCTGTCTAACGTATTCAGCGGACGGCCGGATCTTGCTGGCCGGCCTGGACGACGGGACTGTCCGCGCCTGGTCGGTGTCCGACGCGAGTTCGCTCCTGGTGCTCGACACAGGACATCGGCATGTCAACAAGGTGACAGTGACGGCGGATCGCTCTTTGCTGGCGACGGTGGGCGACAACGATTGCGTGAAGATCTGGGAGATCGTTCTTCGATGAGTGGGAATGTCATTCCGCAAGGCCTGATGGTGAGCCCATGTTGATCAATTCTCGGTGGCGACGAGCTTGAGTAACTGGGAGAAGCGGTTCTGGAATCGTACAAACTGCTGATAACCCCGCATTGTGTCCTCTCGCGGATCGAGTTCGCGCAGAATCATCTCCCGCCGCGCCTGCACAGGGTGGTCTGCCCTCTCCCCTCGAACACGCTCTCTTGCGGATGCGAAGCAAGCCGATTGAGGTTGGAACCGACCGGAGTTTTTACAAAGTTGTCACAACCAGGAGTTCTCAAACGAACCGTTCTGGTAACCACCTACAAAGCCAGGTAATTACGAGACTGTGGTTTTTCAGCGGAGAAGAGCGGATCCTCAATCCACGCGAGATTGTGCTGGCGGCAGTCCGTTATCCGATAGAGCCAGGACATCAGCGGACTGTTCTCAACGAACGGCTTGATGCCTTCGGCCTCGAACTCGAAGAACTTCATGCCGCCGAGGAGTGTCAGCAGAACGACCAGATCGTATCGGAGCAAGCCGGTGCCGCCGATCACGAGCCAGCGTGCAACTTCGGACTCAATGCTGCCGTAAGTCACGGGGCGATTGGTTTCCGTGGTCTTCAGTGTGGCCATGTTTTTCTCCTGGTGGAATTGACAGGCTTGAGTGGTCTCAGTTGGGTTCTTGTGTTTCGCTGCCGGGCTTACTTCTTTCCGACGTTCTTTTCCAGGAAACCCCGCATGAGTGCGGCGATTGTCGGGCCGTCTTCCTCCAGGGCAAAGTGGCCGGTGTCGAGCAGGTGGAACTCGAGGTTCTTCAAGTCTCGCTTATAGGGGTGCGCCCCTTCCGCCGAGAAGATCTTGTCGTTCTTGCCCCACACAATCAGGGTCGGCGGCTGCTGCTTGCGGAAGTAGGCTTGCCACGCCGGATAGAGCGGCGCGTTACTGCGATAGTCGTAGAACAGGGCCAACTGGATGTCCTTGTTGCCGGGCCGGTCCAGGAGCGCCTGGTCGATGGTCCAGTTGTCTGGGCTGATGGCTTCGACGTTGCGAACGCCGTGAGTGTACTGCCACTTCGTCCCTGCCAGGGTCAGGAAACCACGCAGCGGCCTGGCGTTCTCTTCCGTGCGATCCTTCCAGTACACCTTGAGCGGCTTCGAGAAATCGTTTTCCAGCCCCTCGTCGTAGGCGTTGCCGTTCTGGACCACGAGGCCCGTCACCCGTTCGGGGTGCTTGACGGCCAACCGGTAGCCGACCGGCGCTCCGTAATCCTGGACGTAGAGCGTGTACGACTTCAGCCCGACCTTCTCGGTGAATTTCTCCACCACGTCGGCGAGCTTGTCGAACGTGTGGTCGAACCTGTCCACGGGCGGGGCGGAACTCTGGCCGAAGCCGGGATAATCGGGGGCGACAACGTGGTATCTGTCGGCCAGCGCCGGGATCAGGTTGCGGAACATGTGCGAGGATGTTGGGAAGCCGTGCAGCAGCAGGATGTTCGGGCCGTCGTTCGGGCCCGCTTCTCGATAGAAGATGTCGAGGCCGTCGATTTTGACGGTGCGATGCGCCACCCTGGGTGCTTCCGCCCTGGGTTCGGCCGCGTGGTTGAAGCTGGCGGCAAGGCCAATCGCCATCACGGCGATCAGGGCACGTCGTTGCAACATGGTCGTTGTCCTCGTGAGGGAATGTCGATGTCATTCCGGTCGTCGCTCGGCGACCAGAAAAGCTATCGAGTTCAATGGGCGGTCACGATTTGGTGTTTGCCTTGCTGTGGGCCTCGGCAAGTTGTGCCTCCAGGTCGGCGATCCGAGATTGAAGCTCGTCGATGAACGGCTGGATCTGCCGCTTGGCGTAGCGCTTGTGAATGTGCTGCGGGCAATTGATGTCCCAGGCCTCGACGGTGAAGAGGATGGCTCGCTCCACCTAGCCGGGATACTCCGGGTCACGAAGCTGTTCGAGCAGGGCCGGGTCCTCCTCCACGACCCTGGCCGTCCCCCACAGCTTGACCCGCTGGCTGTTGGCGTAGTCCATCAGAAAGAGGAACGCCCTGGGGTTCTCGGACAGGTTTCCCAGCGTGATGTACTGGTGGTTGCTGCTGAAGTCGGCGAAGCCGAGCGTCTGCTCATCCAGGACTCTGAGGAAGCCGGGTGAACCGCCCCGGTACTGGATGTAAGGCTGCCCCTCGGCGCTGGCAGTGCCGAGATAGAACATATCCAGCCCGGACAGGAACTCGGCAAGGTCCGGCGTCACCTTGGTCCGCCAGCCTCGGCCTTGCTCGACCCTGGCATAGGTGGAGCGTGACCCTTTCGCCTTCTGGATGGCCTTTACCGCTGGGGTGAAAGCGATGTCGCTGGGAAATGGACGGATGGTTCGCTCCTCCTGTCGGAGGGGTCGGGTCGTTCACTGGCCCCTCCGGTTTTCGTTCCTTACTTGCAGCCGCAGTTGTCCCTGGCGGAACAGGCCGTAATGAGTTCAGCCCTGGGAATGTCGAGGGCCGTGCCGACCACGTTGTTCAGGAAGTTGGTGAAACACCCGACCACGACGCTGGCGACGATTTCGACGATCTCGGTGTCGCCGAACCCGGCTTCCCGAACGGCTTGAAGTTCCTCGTCGCCGACCTTGCCACGACTTTCCAGCACGGAGCTTGCAAACCTCAATGCGGCATCGGTACGAGGATCGGAAGAAACTGCTTTGCGACCCTCGAACATGTCGGCGAGGGAAATCCCGCCTTTGGTGCCCAGATGGGTCAGGATCGCATTGCAGTAGTCGCAGGTATTGGCCTCGCTGGTCGCCAACTTGATCTGGTGGTGCAGCTTGCCGCCGATCATGACCCCGCCCATCGCCGTGCTGAGGGCCAGGAAGCTGTCCAGGACGGCCGGCGAGTTTGCCATCACCTTTGCCACGTTCGGGACGGTCCCGAACGCCTTCTCGACCGTGTCGAGCAGTTCCCTGGTCCGGCCCTGAGCCGTCTTCGGTTCGATTGAGTGGATGCGTTGCATGGTCTTGCTCCTTG
Organism: Planctomycetota bacterium; assembly: GCA_029777335.1. GTDB lineage: Bacteria > Planctomycetota > Planctomycetia > Gemmatales > Gemmataceae > JAKOSN01. The sequence continues at coordinate 21,379 of JAKOSN010000255.1, read as the reverse complement.
CGTTCAGCGGCCCGACGTTCCGAAGTGGTCCGTCTTGCCAGGCCACCGTCTGTTCCTTATAAATACAGACAGGTCTGTATATTCAATGCCGAAAAAAAAGAATGGTTACAGTTGTTTTACCCGTGCAGCAACTTCAGTGCAGCATCACGAGCCACGTCCGCGGCATCGGCCTTGCCTTCGATCACTGCGGTCACGATGGCCCCTTCCACCAAAAGGAAGATCGCTGGGGCTAACTTGCCTCCCATCTTGCCAACGGCTTCTTCCGTCAAACCTCGCAGGAAATCTCGAAAACGTTCCTTGTGCCCCCTGGCGAAAACAAACCCAGGATGATCTGGGTTCGCCAGTTCCACGGAGGCGTTGATGAAGGCGCAACCCCGAAACGAAGGGGTGTCGAACCAGTCCTTGAACGCTGCAAAGAAGACCTTGAGCGGGTCTTTGAGCTTTTTTCGATGATGTTCCATGCGCTCGCCGAAGAAGGCCAGAACTTCTTTCTCACGGTACTGAAGCACGGCCAGGATCAGGTCGTCCTTCGACGGGAAGTGCTTGTAGAGGCTCATCTTGGCGACTCCGGCTTCGGCGATGATCCGGTCGATGCCGACAGCCCGGATGCCGTCCTGGTAGAACAGCCGGTCGGCGGTTTCCAGAATGCGCTGGCGAGCGTCAGAGGTGGTTCTTGTGCGTTCCATGTCTCTTATATACAGACCTGTCTGTTTACGTCAAGGTGTCATGCTCGCTTTTTCCGAATGAGTGAGCTGTGCTGCATGGGTACTGGGAGGAAAAAGGCCTTCCGTCATGGCCCAGTGGATCGGCGCAAGTACAGTCTTTGGAGAGGAAGGCACGCGGACTGCGTTCCAATAAGGTGGCGAGTCGTTCGGTCGGTTCGAGTTGAGATCAGAAACTCCCCGAGCCAGACTCACACCGAAGAGCCGCGGTCAAAGCGGTGACAGGATGTTAACCGCGTAAACACTTGTCTAATAAATAATTGCAGCAATCAGAGATATGGGGCCACAATCCCGTTGACAACTTTGACCCTGAAAAACTCGATAAATCAGGCCAATTCGCACGATTCTAAAACAAGCGGAGAGGGAGGGATTCGAACCCTCGGTGGAGTTGCCTCCACACCGGTTTTCGAGACCGGCCCATTCGGCCGCTCTGGCACCTCTCCAATCTTCCCGAACAGCAAGGACTTATACTATCTCGGTTTGTGCCCTGCGTCTCCCTTTGGCAACAACTCACCACCCCGGCATCTGGGCAAATTCGTCCTGCTTGCTGGCATCCCTTGCTGGGTTGTCCCCAGCCAGGGTCAGGTCGGCATGGCCAGGTTCATTGATTCTAGTCGAAAAACGGATACTCGTAAAGCCGTCCGCAAAAAGCTGGACACGTCCGAAGTTCCGCCCTCGCCCTGTTTGAAGGCTCTCACGTTGCTTCTCGGGTGTCAGGTGCAGTAGCCAGAGGCACAGAAACGTCATCGACAGGTCCTGGTCGCACTGTGAACCATACGTCCAACCCTGCTCCCCCACCTGCCCAGGCACCGGATTCTCCTTGAGTCGGAACTGATGCGTCGGGGCTTGTCGGGAACAAGCGAGCAAACGTGCAGGCGACATCCGGACCCAGGTAGGATAGCGGATGGAGGACGCGCGGTTTCCCAGGGGACAGTTCAACCAGGAGCGCTCATGGGTCGGGTTATCGTTCTGGGCAGCAGTAATCTGGATATTGTGTTGCGTACCCCGCGTTTGCCTGGGCCAGGCGAAACGGTTCTGGGTCAGAATCTGTTACTGACCCCCGGCGGCAAGGGAGCCAATCAGGCGCTGGCGGCGGCGCGAGCGGGCGCGACGGTGTCCTTCCTCGGGGCCGTCGGGGATGACGACCATGCGCGCCTCGCCCTCCCCTTGCTGCTCGAGGCAGGGGTCGATATGCGGTATCTCAAACGGTGTCGTGAGCAGCCGACAGGAGTGGCCCTGATCGTGGTCGATGCCGCGGGGCGCAACCAGATTGTCGTCGCTCCGGGTGCCAATGGAACGCTCACTGTGGCAGAGATCGCAGACTACCCCGCCGAGGTATTCCTGAAACCAGGGGTGTTTGTCGCGCAGCTCGAAACGCCCCTCCCCACCGTGCAGGCCGGATTGCAACGCGCCAGATCCGCCGGACTGCGAACCGTCCTTAATCCCACCCCGGTGCGCAACGAGATTGGAACGCGTGACTGGTTGGCACTGGTCGATGTGCTGGTACTGAATGAGCCGGAAGCCTGGGAATTAACGGGGCTGACCGGCGATCTCCTCGACGAGCCGTTCGCCAACGCAGTGACAGGGCGTTTGCACGGGGCCGGTGCGTCGGCGCTGGTGATCACCCTTGGGGAACGCGGCTATCTGCTTGCCGAAGGTCCAGGGAGGACCCAGCACGAGGCCGCTCTCCCCGTTCACGCCCTCGATACCACTGGAGCCGGGGATGTCTTTGTGGGAGTGCTCGCGGCAGGTCTCGCCGAGAATCTGTCACTGTCCCAGGCCTGTCAGCAGGCCAATCGCGCCGCTGCCCTCGCCACCACACGCTTCGGAGCCCAGGTCTCCATCCCCACCCGTGCAGAGGTCGAGGGGCACACCTGGTGAATGGAGGGACTTGTATTTGCGAGGAACGCTGATCAGAATAGGAGCAGCAACCGGAAAGCCAACCGCCCGGATTGAAGACAGAGAAAGCTGGTGGTTCACTCGCGCGCGCCTTCTCGCCCACGGCGGCCTCGATACCGAGGAGAAACGCTCGATTCATGCACAGCAGGCGAGGTTTCATGACCATTACTCGCTTCCTCCCCTCCGTGCTGCTCCTGGTGGCAACGCTGGGAATGCCATCCCCCGGTCGCACAGGGGAAGCGGTGCAGAATGATTCCGCCGCGCTTGACTTCTTTGAGCGCGAGATTCGCCCGCTTCTCGTGGAGAAATGTCTCTCCTGTCACGGAGACAACAAGGTACGTGGAGGGCTCCGTTTGCTCACGCGCGAGTCGGCTCTCAAGGGCGGCAACAGCGGAGCGGTCCTCGTTCCAGGCCAACCCGGACAAAGCCTTCTCATCAAGGCGGTGGAGCACAGCGGGGAACTCAAGATGCCTCCCTCGGGCAAACTGAGCCAACCCCAGATTGCCCGTCTCAAACGCTGGGTCGCAAGCGGAGCCCCCTGGCCCGCGACAAGCAAACCTGTCTCGGTTTCCTCGGGCGAGAAGTTTCAACCCACGGAGGCTCAACGCCGCTGGTGGGCCTATCAGGCCGTTCGCGCGGTCTCCCCTCCTCGGGTCAAGCAGCAGAGCTGGCCGCACAACGAGATTGATCGCTTCATCCTCGCAGAATTGGAAAAACGCCAGTTACCCCCGGCACAACCAGCCGCACGCCACACCCTGCTCCGTCGAGCCACGTTCGATCTCACAGGTCTCCCGCCAACTCCCGAGGAACTCGCGGCTTTCCTGAAGGACAACTCTCCCGAGGCGTTCGCCAGAGTGGTGGATCGTTTACTTGCCTCGCCTGCCTACGGGGAGCGTTGGGGACGGCACTGGCTCGACGTCGTCCGCTATGCGGATTATCACGATGGCAATCCCAGAGCCCGCGATGCCAACTGCGAACCGATGGAGGCCTGGCGTTATCGTGATTGGGTCGTGGATGCGTTCAATCGCGACCTCCCCTTCGATCAGTTCCTCATCCATCAGATTGCCGGAGACCTGCTCCCCAGCCCCGACGGCAAGGAGATCTACCCGGAGGGATTGATCGCCACCACGTTTCTGAGCAACGGAGCCTGGGACCGGGGCGACGCGGACAAGGAGAAGATGGTCAGCGACATGGTCGATGATCAGATCGACACGATCGGCAAGGCCTTTCTGGGGCTCACCCTTGGTTGTGCCCGCTGCCATGACCACAAGTTCGATCCCATCTCCCAGACCGACTACTACGCCCTCGCGGGGATGTTTTACAGTACCCACATCCTGAAGGAACTTGGAGCGAAGGGGGGCAACTACACACTCAATCGCGTTCCCCTGGTCTCCCCCTCCTACCTGCGCCAACGCGACGAGCAGTTCAAGGAACTCTTTGCCATCAAGGCCAAACTCTCCGCCCTTGATCGGCAAACTCCCAAACCCACAGCAGACGATCCAGCTCGCCTCCAACTGGTCAAGCAAGGAGAGAAGCTCAAGGCGGAACTCCTCCCGGAACCCGCCGTGGCGGAGGCCGCTCAGGAAGGTGGCACCCCGGGCGGATTGTTCCCCAAAATCCAGGATGTTCCGCTGCACATCCGGGGGAGTTATACGCGCCTGGGCCCCGTGATTCCACGACGTTTACCGCTCTTTTTTGTCGGAGAGAAGCAACCTCCAATCACCCGTGGGAGTGGACGTCGCGAACTGGCCAGCTGGATCGCCTCCAAAACCAATCCGCTCACGGCGCGAGTGATTGTCAATCGAGTCTGGCAAGGGCATTTTGGCGTGGGTCTTGTGCCCACTCCCAATAATTTTGGCCTGCTTTCCGAACCTCCCGCGCACCCCGCCTTGCTGGACTGGTTGGCAGCCCGCCTTGTCGAGGATGGCTGGTCGCTGAAAAAGTTACACCGGCGTATCATGCTCTCCGCGACGTATCAGCAAGCGAGTGTTGTGCCCCGCGCCCACCTGGCTCAGGATCCGGACAATCGCTGGCTTGGTCGTTTCTCCCCGCGCCGTCTGGAGGCCGAGGCGATTCGCGATGCCATGCTCTTCACTGCTGGCCGGCTCGATCGGAAACGGGGTGGCCCCGCCTCTGCCGAGTTGACCAGTACAAGGCGCTCACTCTATGTGCAGACCGCCCGCTGGGAGCGCAGTAACTTCGCCACCCTCTTCGATGCTGCCAACCCCGACGCCTCCGTGGAAAAACGAACCACCAGTACGGTGGCGCCGCAGGCGCTCTTTCTGCTCAATAACGATTTTGTTCTCGTCCAAGCCCGGCATCTGGCCGATCGGCTTCAACGCGAGGTGCCGACCGAGGAAACCGCTCGCCTTCAGCGCGCGTTTGTAATCTTGTTCGCTCGCCCTGCCCAACCAGAAGAGATCCGCCTCGCGCAGGAGATCCTCGCTCAACCACCCCGAGATGGGAAGGAAGCCAACTGGCGCGCTCTGCTCCATGTCTTGCTCTGTGGCAACGAGTTTGTTTACCTGGATTGATCGTGCGTCGGCCTGAGCATCAGGGGGAAGGACATGGGCGGTAATCCCTGCGTTTCACGGCGAGAATGGCTGACCCGCAGCGGATGTGGCTTTGGGTTGTTGGCGCTGGCGGATCTGCTCGCGCGGGAATCCTCCGCCGTCTGCGCCGACGAACCAGAGCGGGCAGCCCACCCCTATGCCGTGCGCACTCCCCACCACCCGCCACGTGCCAGACGATGCATCTTCCTCTACATGCCAGGCGGGCCGTCGCACGTGGATTTGCTTGACCCCAAGCCACGTTTGCTCAGGGACAATGGCAAGCCACTCCCCTTCGCGAAGCCCAAACTCGAACGCACCCGCACCGGCAATCTCCTGGCCTCGCCCTGGAAATTCAGTAAACACGGACAGTCCGGGATTGAGGTGAGTGAACTCCTCCCGCGACTGGCGGGTTGTGTCGATGACATTTGTGTGGTGCGTTCGCTGGTGGCAGATAACATCAACCACACCGGGGCCGCCCTGCAGATGTGCACCGGGGAACAGGCGTTTTCGCGACCGAGCATGGGCTCCTGGCTGGTCTATGGACTGGGGACCGAGAACCAGAATCTTCCCGGTTTTGTGGTGGTTAGCCCCGCGGAGGTGTTTCAGGGAGCCCAACTGTGGGCGTCGAGCTTTCTCCCGTCGGCCTACCAGGGCACCCTTGTTCGCGATCTAAACCATCCGATCGCCAACCTCGGCAATGCCGCCCACGATTCACAGCAGCAGCGCCGCAAACTCGACGCCTTGCGGCGCTTCAACGAACTGCACAAACGCGACCGGGTGATCGACAGTGCGCTCGATGCCCGTATCGCTTCCTTCGAACTGGCCTTTCGCATGCAAAAGGAGGCCCCCGAGGCGTTCGATCTGGCACGCGAGAGCCACCGAACCCAGCGGCTTTACGGCATCGGCGAACCCACCACCGATCTCTTTGGGCGGCAGTGTCTCCTGGCCCGTCGGCTGGTCGAACGAGGAGTCCGCTTTGTTCATCTTTTCGACGCCCCGGTGAACAATGCGTGGGACCACCACGGGGGACTGCGCGAAAATCTCCCGAGGCGTTGCGCGGCAGTCGACCAACCGATCGCCGCTCTCCTGCGCGATCTCAAGGCGCGCGGCCTGCTCGACGACACCCTCGTGCTCTGGGGCGGAGAGTTTGGCCGCACTCCGACCGCCGAGGGGACCAACGGCCGCGAACACCACCCCTTCGGTTTCACCATGTGGCTGGGCGGAGGAGGGGTGCGTGGCGGGATGGTTCACGGCGCAACCGATGATTTTGGCTGGCATGCAGTGGAAAACAAGGTTCATGTGCACGACCTGCACGCGACCATTCTCCACCTCATGGGTATCGACCACGAAAAGCTCACCTTCCGCCATGGTGGCCGCGACTATCGCCTGACCGATGTTCATGGCCAGGTGGTGCGCACGATCGTGAAAGGGTGAACAGAGTCGTCATCGAGAACTCCCCTGGACCTCGCATCTCTTTCCCGGCGCCCACTATCTTTGTTTTCTTACCAATCGCTTGGATTTGACTCGTCTGCTTTTTTTTCATACAATATCAGGTGAGCCCGCGCCATGGATGGCTGGGCCGGAGGCAAAGAAGAAGAGGTAGGGCCATGTGGGCACCAAAACCCGATCACCCTCTCTGCCGATTGTTTGCCGGCTTGACCGAACAAACCTTTCTCGAAACCCTTGGGTTGGCCGACCCCCCGTTGACGGATTATCTATCGATGTTGCTGTCGCGCTTCATCAACTTCGATGCGATCTTCCGTCTTCGCAACAGCCAGGGGAAACGCCTCGAAGAGGTTGTCGAGATGTTGTTCGAGGCGGAGGCGTTACCCCCGCAGGGGCGAACGCGCCGCGAGATCTATCGCCATATCGGCGATTTCACGCTGTTCTGGACCGGCGTTTACCCCGAAGCCCTCAACCGGCTTCGCTCGCTCCTGTCGAAGGACCACTTCGTCGATTATTGCGAGCAGGGCAAACGCTCCTACTACATCGCCAGCACCTTTGAAGAGGAGCCATACCAGGAAGAAGCCCCGGTCCTGCGTCGGCTGAGCGAGGAATTTGAACTCTGCGCCTATGGTCTCAACCAGGTTCGGCGCGAATGGGAAAAGCAACAGGCCTTCAAACCTGCCGAGATCAAGCCCGACCTGCTCACCTGAGCATGGCGATCTCCCTCTCCTTGCCTGGCAACAAACAGGGCGACCGTGTCTCTCTCACACGGTCGCCGCGCACGCGCACTTCTTCCGTCCTTACTTCCTGATCACGAAGAGAGCATCGATCGCCTCCTCGCTGAGTTTCTCACACCCCTCTTTTTGCTGGATGATCAGCGCCTGACCGCTCGGTGTCATCCAGATCACCTCGGTCCCCAGCTGGAAGACCTCCTTCAGTTCCGGATGCCGCGTGAGCAGGTGGAAGTATGCCTCGCTCAGGGCCTTGACCTTGAGCGCTGACCTGCTGGATTCGTACCCGGTATCGATCCAGACCCCGTTCACGCGGCGACAGGTGCGTCCGGCCGCTTGCCGCGTTTCGCCAGACACGTGGGTCTGCCGACGCAATGCATCCAGCTGGACAGCCATTTCCACGCCATCTCGCCCAGCTTGCGGTAATGCTGCCTTTGGTTGGAAGCTGGACGCAGAAGGACTGGCGGCGGGAACGCTCAGATCCGCAGGGATGGAGGCCGACGTCGGGACAGGCATTCCGCCAGCACCGCTCTGGGGGGCCGCCAACACGGGGGTCGGAGCACTGTAATCCGGTGCATAATTGATGCGTCCCGCGTTTCCTGCACCACCTGTCATCGCCTGAATCGCATAGCCCTGGTTGACCGAAGGATCCACCGGGGGCAGGTCGGGGCGAATTGGTGGAACCGCTCCTGGAGCCTGATTCACCACTGGCACTGGAACGGGAGCCGGAGCATCGGGAACCACCAGATAGCTCGTGTAAGGCGTGGCGATCCCGTGCTTCTTGGCAAGCACCACGACCTCGTCGACAAGTTCTTGCTGCGTGCCCTTGCTGCGGATCTCATCGAGGAGATATCCCACCTTGCGCCGTGCCCACAAATTCTCGACGAACGCCCTGTCCGACCCTGTGGTTTCAGGGAAATCGACCTCGTAGACAAACTCCTTCGTCTCCTCGCCCACCTTGCCGGTGAGGGTGATGGCGGTGTGCCCCTTTCCCTTGTAGCGACCGAGCACAATCAGCTGTCCGCCATGAAAGAGATCCGGTAACTCGTTGGGATACATCTCCGAAAGCCGCACCTCGCCACTCCCGGCATCGCGCAGACGCTTTTTGGAGGCAACCCGAGCCCCTGCCCCAGTCGTCAGTTTCAGATTGGTCAGGACCGGATGACTGATCTTGCCATACATGCCGCTCACCTTGGCCTCGATGTCCTCCTCTGGTCGGACATAGGTACTCACCGAGCGCGTCTGTTCGGCGAGCTTGTCGAGCATGGCAGCGTTGACATCGTCTCCCACCCCGAAGGTGAAGATACGCGTGGAGGCCGTGTTACTCTCCGCCGCACGCTTGGCAATCCTGTCCGGATCATTTTCGCCGACGGTTGGCTGTCCATCAGTAAAGAAAACGATCGTAAAAGTCCTCTTTTCATCCTGGGGCCGAAGTTGCAAGGCCTGAGTCAAGGCCGCATCGATGGCCGTCCCTCCCTGGGCCTGCAGTTCCTCCACCCACTGCCGTGCCTCCTTGATGGACTCCCGGCTGACAGTGGTCAACCCCTGGCGAAACTGATTCACCGTGGTGGCAAAGTTGAGCACCGCAAAGCGATCGTGCTGGCCCAGCTGAGCCAGACAGAACTGGACCGCCTTCCTGGCCTGCTTCATCTTGTCACCACTCATGCTTCCGGAAGTATCCAGCACAAAGACCACGTCGCGCGCCACCTGTTGCTGGTGAGCCAGTTCGGCACGGGGAGAGATAAGCAGAAGGAAGGTGCCTTCCTTGTCGGCGTGGGGCCGATAGGCCAGGGAAGTCAGCCCCACATCCTTGCCGCCCAGGCTGTAGTAGAGCTGAAAATCCTTGTCGAGTTTGGTCGCCTCGCTCTCGAAGACCACCTGCGCTTTGCGATCGGAGGGTTGCTTGATCTTCACGGGGTGGGTCGGGGAATAGAGGGAGTGCAAGGCCGTGCGCGCCTCCATCTGCACCTCGATGGAAAACTTGCCCTGCGTTTCCGCCGTTTTATCGTTGCGCAGCGGATAGACATATTCGATCAGCCCCGAGTCCGAGGCGTTGATGGCGGTAAAGCTGACCGTGACCTTCTGATCTCCACGAGCTGGGACGGGGAAGATGCGTACTTTCAGGAGATTGTTGCCAACATACTCCAGCAAACCCGGATCCTGCAGGCGACGGACAATGTCGGTGTACACCTGTCGCGCCCTGTCTGCCTCGACCAGTTCCCCCTTCACTTCCTTCCCATCCACCCACATGGCAAACTGGTTCACACTGGCGCCACGCGGGACGGGGAAAATATAGGTCGCCTCCAGAGCCCGATCGGTATGGTTGCGGAACACCTGGGTCACGCGGGTAGTCGCCACCTGCTCGACAATGTGCACCTTAACCTCATGCGTTTGCAGCGCGAGAGGCGGAATGGCTCGATCACTGGGGATGAGCAGGCCATTCGCCTGAACTGCCGGGGCGCAGCACAGCCCGGCCACAAGGAGAGCCAACCAGCGGGACATGAACGTATCCTCTCGGGAAAAGGTTGAGATGGAAACTGGCGGGGCGGGGTTGAAAGGAGCATCGAGCGATCACGGGGCCCGCCCATGCCGATGGGTCAGGGGAGGCTATAGCAAGCCGCGCCCCCCCACGCAAGGGCCGCCTCTGTAACAAGCGACCTCGCTGTCCCCCCTCGCTTCGCTCCCTTCCTCGCTCGTGTGAATCACCGAACCATGGACACGGGCCAATTCCTTGATAGCATTGGCACATCGATCGCCACACACTCAGAGTGAAGGAGCTTCACGATGCGTTTTCTCACGCTCGCCGTCGTTTTTCTCTTCCTCGCAACGGCGCTGCCTGGGCAGACCGCCGAGGAGAAGGGGTTTGTGCCGCTGTTCAATGGGCGCGATCTCCAGGGTTGGCAGATTATTGGCGGCAAGCCCGAGGGGTGGACGGTGAAGGACGGGATTCTGTCCACCAAGGCAGCCCAGGGCGGCTGGTTGATGACGGACAGAGAATACAGCGACTTCGAGCTGAAGTTGGAGTATCGGGTCACAAAGAAAGGCAATAGTGGCGTGGCGCTGCGTGCTCCGCTCCGTTCGGTGGGCGCCACTCCGGCGTACACTGGGATGGAGATTCAGATTCTGGACGATGCGACTCACCCAGGGCTGAAACCAACCCAGTACAACGGCAGCATCTACGATCTGGTGCCACCATCAAAAGCCCCAGCCAAGGGACCAGGCGAGTGGAACGAGCTGCACCTCGTGGCCCATGGACGCCAGATCAAGGTTGCGATCAATGGCGTGACCGTGGTGGATGCCAACCTTGACAAGTACAAGGATCGCCTCAAGGAGGATCCGGCGAAGAAACTGCGCGCTCACCCCGGGATACAAAATACCCGGGGGTATCTGGGGTTGCAGAGCTACGCTGGCGAGGGGGTGAGTTTCCGCAACATCCGCCTCAAGGATCTCTCCAAACGCTGAGCACATGGCCGGGAGGCCCTTGCCGCGTGCTTGGTGCTGGCCGGTGGGTGCGGTCCGTATACTTCTCGGTGCTGCGCCCAGTGCCGGACTTCCGCGTCAACAGGCGCTGTCGAACAAGGGGAGTGGATGGTGTCGGATACGTTGCATGTGATTACCGGGGCCACCGGATTGCTGGGCAGCCACCTCGCCGAGCAACTCCGCGAACGTGGTGAACGAGTGCGCGCGCTGGTTCGACCTGGGAGCGCGACCGGATTCCTGCGTGAGATCGGCGTGGAGTTGAGCGAAGGCGATCTGTGCGATCCGCGCTCGATTCTCAAAGCGGTCGATGGCGCCGGCGTGGTTTACCATTGTGCCGCCAAGGTGGGCGACTGGGGTGGCTGGAATCTCTTCCAGACGCAAACGATCGAGGCAACCGGTCACCTGGTCGACGCCTGTCGCCAGGCCCAGGTGGGGCGGTTGATGCACGTCAGCTCCATCATGGTCTACGGCCACCCACGGCGGCGCGAAGATCCCTTCACCGAGGAGGAACCACAGGGCCAGAACCTGCGCCTGTGGGATTATTATTGTGTCTCCAAGATCGAGGCGGAAAAAAAGGTGCGCGCCTACCCTGGACCATGGACCATCGTCCGCCCGAGTTGGGTCTATGGCCCGCGGGATCGTAACACCTTCCCGCGCATCTTCCGCTCCTTGCGCTCCTGGCGTGTCTTCATCCTGGGGCGCGGCGAGAACCTGGTGAATGTGATCTACGCCGCCGATGTCGCCGATGGCATTCTCCGCGCAGCGAGCAATCCCGTGGCGATCGGGGAGGCGTACAACCTCAGCAGTGCGGGGGAATTAACGCAGCAGCAGTTACTCGATCTGCTCTGCGACCTGGTGGGACGGCGGCGCGTCCGCTGGCACATGCCGGTGCGTCTGGCCTACTGGGGCGGCTTTCTTTCGGAAATCATTGGCAAGGCGATCTTCCTGCGCCGCCCCCCTCACATCACGCGCTATGCAGTCGGCCTGATTCTGCGCTCCACGCGCTACAGCACCGCCAAGGCACAGACCCAGCTCGGCTGGCAGCCGCGCATGCCGCTCGAACAGGGGCTGCGCCTGACCTACGAATGGTATAAAAAGTCTCTGCAATAGAGAAATTAGCCCTTCACTCCCGGTCCTTGGGCGCCAGGGGCACGCCAGCGTCCTTGAGAACCTTGTCGAGGACAGGCTCGGGCGATCGGGTGGTGAGCACTCCGGAGGTGTCCCCGTCGTAGACCCGGATTTGCAGGCACTGGAAGCAGATCAGCAGCGCCACGGTTTGCCCCCCGTGCGTGGCGCGCAGCGCGTGGCGCGGCTGAAAGCACTTGGCAACACTTCCGTCGTTGTCGGCCACCCCTTTCTTCACCGCGTTCAGGACCTTCGACCGTACCGCGGCATCCTTCAGGGCCGTCTTGCCAAGAATGGTCCAGCCGTGGAGCGTTTTGGGATCGTCTTTCTTCCCCGGTTTCTCGGGCGAAAGCGAGAGCAACTCCAGAGTATCCGCCTTTTCCAGCACAGCGAGGACCCCTGCGGGTAGCTCCCGAGGCGAATCACGCTCGGCTCCCCGCGCCAGACCAACCGCACCAATGAACGCAAACGCGATAAGCAGCAAGCGCATCGTTTCTCCTTCCTGAAGATCAGGAACCCGAGGATTGTGGATGGGTATGCAGATGGTGGAGGATGGCAGGGCCGATCTCGCCGAGGGGTAAGATCTGCCGGGCTGCCTTGAGTTGCGCAGCCACGCGCGGCATGCCATAGACGATGCTGGTTGCCGCATCCTGGGCAATGGTATGCCAGCCACATCGGCGCAGATGCACCAGCCCATTCGCTCCGTCCCCCCCCATTCCGGTCAGTAGCACCCCGACCCCCTGGCGCGGCCAGTCTTCGGCCAGGCTATCGAAGAGAACATTGACGGACGGACGATAAGGGCACTTTTCCGGATCGGGGGTGTAAAGCAACCGTCGATCAGCGCCAAGAGCCAGGTGATCGTTCGTCCCCGCAATCAAAATCACTCCTGGTTGCGGCGCCTCACCCTGGACCGCCAGCCGGACCGGGAGATGCGCACGCCCCCGGAGCCATTGAACCAGCGCCGGCGCAAAATCCGCCCCTATGTGCTGAACGATGAGCACCGCGGCGCGCAGTGTGGCGGGAAACGTGGCCAGGATCTGTCCCAGCGCATCCGGCCCTCCGGTCGAGGCACCGATGGCGATGACGAGCGGCAGATTGGAGACGTGCCGTTGGCCGCCGTGCCAGGCACAGTTCACACGTTCCGCGGACGGTTGCACCTCTTCCAGCGTGGCCTGTTGCAACTTGGCCAAGCGCGCCAGGAGACTTGCTCCCCCGAGAATCTCTCCTTTGGGACCAAACGAGGGGGTGTTGACCGCATCGAGCCCGCCGTGACCCATGGCCTCGCATACCAGGGCATAATTGGCGGCCACACTGGAGGTCACAAGCAAGATGGGGCACGGACGACTGGCCATGATCTGGCGGGTCGCCTCCACACCGTTCACCTGGGGCATGATCAGATCCATCAGGATCACGTCCGGGGGATCGGCGAGGGCCTTGCGAACGGCCTCGGCTCCATCTTCTGCCGTCCAGGCCACGGTGTGCTCCGGAACAGAGAGAATCACTCGCCGGAGCACCTCTCGGGCCAGGGCCAGATCGTTGACCACCGCAACGCGCATACTCAGGCTTCTCCGATGAGGTTCATCACCGCCTGCAAGTAAGTTTGGTCCTGAAAGCTGCCTTTGGTCAAGTAGTAGTTGGCCCCCACCTCCAGGCCGCGCAGCCGATCTTCCTCACGATCCTTGTAAGAAACAATGATCACCGGGAGATTGCGCAGCGATTCCTCCTGGCGCATGGCATGCACCAGTTCCAGCCCGGTCATGCGCGGCATATCCACGTCACTGATCACCAGGTCGAAGTGTTCACCGCGAATCCGATTCCACCCCTCCTTGCCGTCGATCGCCACCTCAACCTCGTAGCCGCGGTTGCGCAAAATCTGGCGCTGCATCTCGCGCACCGTGATCGAATCATCCACAACCAGGATGCGCCGTTTGGTTTTGGCCTGCTGTACTTTTCGCTCACAGCGCAGAAGCGTCCCGCTCTGGATGTACTGATCCATGGAACGAACAAGATCTTCAACGTCCGCAATCAACACGGGCGAGCCATCCTCCAGCAAGGCCGCCGCGCTGACATTGGGCACCTTCCCCAGCCGCGGATCGAGCGGTTTGACAACCAGATCCTGTTCCCCACGGAACGACTCGACGATCAGCCCATACTGTCCGCTGCGATCACTCATCAGCAAGACCGGAAGCTCCTCGCTGGTCAACGGGGATACGGGAAGATCGAACATCTGCGCGCCCAGCACCAGGCCGACATTTTGCCCATCGACGCAGACGTACTGCCTATTTTCCAGCGACTGAATCTGCGCACGCGGGACACGAAGAAGGCGATCGATGCGGTTGTGCGGAAAGGCATAGGGTTCGCCGCCAATGTCCACCAGCACCGCGCGCAGCACCGACAGCGTGATGGGCATCTGCAGATGAAAGGTCGTCCCCTGCCCAAGCCGACTGGTGATATGGACCGATCCGCCTATCTTGCGCACCGTATCGAGAACCACGTCGAGACCAACCCCGCGCCCGGAGATTTCGGTCAACGAGGACGCGGTCGAGAAGCCGGGGAGGAAGAGGAATTCCAGTAACTCCGCCTCGCTCAGGTTCTGGGCCATCTCCGCCGAGGTAAGATCACGCTCCACGACTTTGCGACGTAATCGCTCGGGGTCGATGCCGCTGCCATCATCACTCACGCTGATAACCAGCATACCGGCGCGATGCTGGACCTCGATGGAGATCACCCCCATCTCGGCCTTGCCTGCCAATCGTCGCTGTTCGGGCAACTCGATGGCATGATCCACCGCGTTGCGCAGCATGTGGGTCAATGGCGCTTCGAGTTTTTCCAGGATATCGCGATCCACCTCGGTCGACTGACCAATGATCTCCAGCCGAACTGATTTGCCCAGCTGGCGCGCCAGATCGCGAATCATGCGCGGAAAACCCTGGGCGCCATCGGCGAAGGGACGCATCCGACTGACGATCACTTCCCGATAAAGGCGAGTATTCAGGTCCTCGGCCTGGGCGGAATGCGTTTCAAATTCGCCGATGCGTTCTCCCAGGGTGTGGCGACATTGCCCCGCCAGTTGACGCGCCTGCTGCACCAGTGCCGCGACCTGTTCAGGTCGTTGCCCAGTCGAGAGCGCCTGCGCCAGATTCTCGAGCAGCCCGCTAAGATGATCCTGGTGCTTGCGAAGTTTGTGCAAGGCGGTCGAGAATGGTTGCAGCCAGCGTGCCTGTACCAGAGATTCCCCCGCCAACCCGACCAGCCGATTCAGGCTTTGGGCCTTGACGCGCACCACCGCCTCTGCCGTCTCGACCATCTCCGCACTCCCCACGATCGGGGTAGGCGCTGTGGGAGCCGGCGCCACCGCAGGAGCAACCAGGGCTTCTGGTTTGGCGGCCGTCGTTCGTCCCTTCACCGGCGCAGGAGCTCGGGGGGGAGCAATCACCGGAGGGGAAGCAGGGGTGGGGGCGGAGGCAGGTCGATCCAAGGCGTACAGCACAGCGATCTCGTTCTTTCGCTGGGCGATTTCACTGGCGTGCGCTTCGCTCCAGTCGGCGAGGTCCTCGTCGGAGAGGTCGCCGAGTTCGCCCAGGAGCTGGACCCCGCGCCCCAGACATTCGGCATGGGCGGGGGAGATGCACCACTTTCCCTGCTGGGCGGCCACAAAAGCCTCTTCCAGCACGTGCGCCAGCTGGACCGCCAGATCGATGTTGACAATGCGCGCCGCCCCCTTGATCGAGTGCGCAGCGCGCATCAGCGCTTCGAGCTGTTGCGGATCCGAAAGGTCGTTCTCCAATCCCCGCAACCCCTGGGTCAAGGTAGCGCTGTGCGCGCGGACCTCCTCACGAAAGAGATCGAGCATCGAAAACACAGCCGGATCGAGCGGCTGAAAAGCCCTGGGAGTCGCAGGAGCCGCTTGCGAGTTGGACGAGGGAGCGGACGAGGAAGGCTCTGCCGTCGGCTGCCCCTGACGCCTCGCCACAAGGATATTTTTCAGCTCGTCAATATCCTTTTTGCGGCGCGCACTCCAGTCGCTCACCCCCTCATCCGGAATGTCACTCAGTTCGCCGAGGATATCGGCGCCACGGAGGAAAACATCGGTGTCTGCCGGGGTGATGGCGACTTTCCCCTCCTGGGCAGCGACAAAGACATCCTCCAGCACATGCGCCAGCTGGACCGCCAGATCGATGTTGACAATGCGCGCCGCCCCCTTGATCGAGTGCGCAGCGCGCATCAAGGGCTCGATGCGCTGGGGGTTGGTGGGGTCGCTCTCCAGTTCCAGCAATCCCTGCATCAAGGTCGCGCTGTGCGAACGCACCTCTTCGCGAAAGAGATCCAGCATGGAGAAACTATCATCGTTCATCGCAATTTGGTCCGCAGAGTCTCGAACAGACGCCCCTCGTCGAGCAGGCCAATCCGACGCTCCTGACAGACCAGCACCCCCAGAGTCAGGCGCTGCAAGGCCCGTGCAACGGTGGCGGGCGGAGCGGCGAGGTCATGCGCAGAGAAACGTTGCACCCGGTCCACCTCGTCCGCAGTGAAAACCCAGCGTTCGTTCTGGCGACGAATCACGATCAGCCGGGGTTGAATGACATGGGGACGGGTCCGCGTGGGCGTCTTGCTCGCAATCAGCGCCGTGGTTGGGGCAGGTCTTTCGGCCCGCGCAGCCGGTTCACGGCTCACCTCCTGAATCCCGAGCATCGGCCCCAGGCGCACGCACAGGAGTAACTCGCCGCGAATATTGACCAACCCGGCGAGAAACCCTCCACGATAAGGAACCCGATGCACGGGGCGCAGGGAGGTCACCTCCATCATGGTATGCACGGGCAAACCGAGCCATTCCTCGCCGATGCGAAAGATGAGCACGCTGTGGACCGCCTCGGTCCCCTCATCGACGGGGTGCGCGAGCCGCTCGGTCCATTCCTGCAGATATCCGGGGGGCGAGGGAGCATCGAGAAAGTGTCGGCCCGCGGAGGCAAAGACCGGGCAGTTGTGACAGTGGATCGCCCCGACCAGTTCGGGACAGGAGCGATCGCCCCAGATCCCGATCTGATTCCAGCAATCCGAAGCCGGGAGTGTTTGCAGCGGGAGTCGGCTCACAGGTTCTCTCCCGACGGTAATTGCTCGAGGCGACGCCGCAAATGGGCAGCCTGCGTCGCCTCACCCTGGTCTTCGCTGAGCAACATCAGGTGCACCAGCGCGTCGCGATGGTCGGGTTGCAAATACAGCACCTTGCGAAAACAGGCCATCGCTTCACGCGGATTCTGCTGAGCCTGGTAAATCACCCCCATGAGATAATAGAGATCCGCAGAGGGCTTTCGGGCAACCTCGGCGGTACAGGTGGCCAGGGCATCGAGGAGCAGCCCTTCATCGGCCTGTTTCTGCGCCAGGGGGAGCGTGTTGCCCCCAGGTGCCAATGGGGTGGTGGGCAGAGGGGGAAGCGTGGCCACCGTGGGCGACGCCGCCTGGGGACGCCAGGGTTCGCTGGAGGGGCGCCGAGGTGGCGCCGGTCGTGGCAGCGGGGTCGAGGACGGCACGGGAGCCACGGCACGCTCGAAGGCAAAACACGCGGGCGGTCCAACCCGTTGATACCGTCCCACCGGTAGATTGAGCGGTTCCGCAGATCCGACACAGAGCAGCCCGCGGGGAGCCAGGAGTTGCTCCAGCCGTTCGAACATCACCTGCCGCGCCTGGGCATGCAGGTAAATGATCAGATTCCGGCACAGGATAATGTCGAAGGGCGCCTCGCCGATCAGAAAAAAGGGATCGATGACATTGCCAACCCGAAAGTGAACGAGCGCGCGCACGGAGGCGTCGAGTTCCCAGCGCTCACGCTGCTCGCGGAAGTAGCGTTCACGGATGGTGGGCTCGCACTGCCGAAACGACATCTTCCCGTATCGCCCGCGCCGAGCAGCCTCAATGTGCTGCGCGCTGAGATCCACCCCCTCGACCACCCAGCGGTGCGGACTGGAGCCGCTGGACAGCAACGCCAGAACCAGCGAATAGGGCTCCTCTCCGGTGCTGCAGGGCACAGAGAGGATGCGGACCGGTTGATTGGCAGGGCGGTCGCGCAGACGATCGCTAATCTGCCCAACGAGGAATGAAAAGAGCGGTTCGCCACGAAAGAACCACGTTTCCGGCACCACCATGGCGCCGATCAGTTCGTGGATCTCGTCGGCTTCTGCGCCAAGGAACTCGAGATAGGCTTCCTCGCTGGACAAAAGGCATTCGCGTCGGCGAATCTGAATGGCGCGTGTCAGGGCGTCGGGGCCAAGCGTTTTCAGGTCGAGGCCGGTTTCTTCTTCCAGTTGTGTCGTCAGGGTCGCCAGGTTCATGGCAGGCTCCCACGGCGAACCACGGCCAGCTGACGCTGCACGGGCTCGGGCAATAGGCGTTCAAGTTCCAGAAAGTGCAGGATCTCACCATTCTCTGTGAGAACGGGTCCGAAATCAAGTTCGCCAGGGTTGGTGATGTACGGAACGGCGCCGGAGGGCGGTTGAATCTCACGGATATCAGCGACCTGAGCGGCGAGCAAACCCAGCAGTCGGTTTTCGCCCTCCGGCCCCACCGGCACCAGGATAATCCGACTGCTCAGGTGAGGCGGACATTCCCCCGCCCCGGCCAGCTGATGCAGGTCGATTACCGGCACAATCTGGCCGCGATAGACAAACACGCCCGCCAACCAGGGAGGACTGCACGCCGACTGACGCAGCTGGACGCGCGGCACGACTTCGCGCACCTGGCGAATATCCAGAGCCAGGCGATCGGTCCCGATCTGAAAGGTGAGCACGAGCATGGGATCCACTGTGTTTCGAGGGCAGTTGGCGCACGCGCCCTGGACGCTGGCCTAAATGGTAAAGCGGGCCACTTCCTGGTTGAGCGCTTCCACCGCGCTGCGCAACGCCGTCGTTGCCCGGTTGAATTCCTCCAGCGAGGCCGCGGTCTGGCGGATACTCTCGCTCACCGTGACCATCGCCTCGTTGATCTGCTGGGCCCCGATCGATTGACTCTTCATCCCCTCGTTGACCAGCTCGAACCGGTCGCTCAATCCCTGAACCTCGGCGATGATCTGGCCGGTCTCGTTGTTCATCTCCGCCACGCGCTGCACGCCGGAACGAACTTCCTCGGAAAACTTGTCCATCTGCATCACGCCGGCAGAGACCGCTTCGTGCATCCCGCGCACCATGTTCTCGATATCGAGGGTGGCGACCGCTGTCTGATCGGCGAGGCGGCGAATCTCCCGCGCCACTACCAGGAAGCCCCGCCCGTATTCGCCTGCCTTCTCCGCCTCGATGGCGGCGTTGATGGAGAGCAGGTTGGTTTGATCGGCGACCTTGGTGATCGTGGTCACCACCATGTTGATGTTGTCCGCTTTTTCGCGGATGCTGGCCAACTTGCACGAGATCGAGGTGGTGGACTCGACCAGCTGTTTCATCGTCGCCTCAATGCTGGTCAAGCGGGTCCGTCCGCTGTTGGCCAGGTTGGCTGCCTGCGTCGAGCGATCGTTGACCTCGGCCATGGTGGTGGCCAGATCCTTGCTGGTGGCCGAGATCTCTTGCACAGCGGCCGCGATCTCGGTGGTCGAACTGCTCAACCCCTGCACCGTTGCTTCCTGCTGCCGTGAGGTCGCAGCTATCTGCGACGCGGTCGCGAGCAGTTGCAAACTCGATTGTCGAACCTGGCTCACCACCGTGTGGATCTTGGCGATCAGGGCGTTGATTCCGTCCGCCAGGTGGCCCATTTCATCGGAAGAATCAACCACGACGCGGGCCGTCAAATCGCTGGCCCCACTGGCCATCTCGTTGACACGCGCCGTGACATTGGAAGTTGACTGCAGAATGCTGCGTGTGGTGACCCAGCCCAGCACCCCCGGCAAGAGCAAGGAAACCAGGCTCCCAATGATCGTGGTGAGCACCCAGAAGTTGACCCACCAGGAAGCGGACGCCACTTCTGCGCGCACCTCGCCACCCAGCAACTGAACACAGCGTTCCAGTGCCTGATCATGCCGGGTGTACTGGGCAAAGATTTCGTTGCGCAGGAGTTTGCTGGCGTCGGTTCGTTTGTCCTGTTTCAGCAGGTTGAAGTAATCGGTGTTGGCCAGACGAAAGAACTCCAGAGCGGGTTGATAGGAGTCCTCCAGCAACACACTACGAAACTCCCCCTCAGGGAGTTCTTTTTTCCAGTACTCATGACGCCGCTTGTAAGTGGCCTCCTCGTTGGCGAACCGTTGCCTGAGTTTCTCAAGCTTTCCCGGGTCGGTTTCCTGCTCCATGGTGAAGAGCGTCAGGAGTGGGGAGCTGAGGCTGAGGGTGGAGGGAACGGTTTCCGAGTAGGCTTCCTTCAACTTGCTGATCTGGTTGTAGAGGGGACCATTGATGCGATAGTAGTAGAGCACGCTGATCAGGAAGACCAGGATGGCGGTCATCCCGAGCGTGCTCAGAATGACCAGCGCGTAGAGCTTCGCCTTGATCGAGTGTTGCCTCAACCGCATCATGGGCCCTTACCTCTGCACCGTTGCGGATCGCAAATGGAAAACATGGAGCGCATCTTCTGTTGTTGTAGAGCGCTGAGCATATTCGGGTACAGGGTTATCCCTCACTCGATGGTCTAAAACCGCGCTTCGAGCATGGAAAAATCATCGGCCAGAATGTCCGAACCGTGCATGCTGCGCACATGAGTCAGCAAGCGGTCAGCAACATTCCTGGTATCGGGAAGCAGAGCGGCAACGTACTCAACGAACTCCGGAAAGGTCCACATCTTCTGCCCGGGACGATCAATCTCGAAGACGCCATCGCTGTAGAGCAGCAGGTGTGCATGGGGATCCACCTTGACTGCCTCGCTCTCGAAATCCATCCCCGGGGGAAGAATCCCAACCATGGGCCCAGTCGAGTTCAGCTGACGAACGATGGCGGTTTGAGGCGTTTCTCCAGTGAAGAGAAGCACGGCGGGGTGGCCCGCGTTGCAATAGCGCAGTGTGCGCTCGGGTTTGTGAAACACCCCATACCAGATGGTGAAATACTTCCCGTTTTGTTTCTCCATCTGAAAGATGTCGTTGAGGCGGGCAATCACCTGTCCCGGTTCGCGAAAGTCTGCACTGGGAAGTGACTGCGAAGAGAGCAAATTGGCCGCCGAGACGGCCAGCAACGAGGAACCCACGCCATGCCCGCTGACATCGAGCAGGTACAGCGCCAGGTGTTCCTTGTCGAGCCAGTGATAGCCGAACATATCGCCGCCAAGCTGGGTGGACGGGATAAAGCACCACTCGATGCGGATTTCCCCCTTGAGTGCCCGCGGGAGAAGCGATTCCACATAATGGGCCGCCTGGCTGATCTGCTCGGCCAGTTCGCGCTGGCTTTCCTCCAGGCGCCGATAGGCCTCATTGCGTTCCAGCAGGTTGATATAGGCTCGTGAGTGATAGCGGATGCGCGCGATC
>JAKOSN010000254.1 GCA_029777335.1 Planctomycetota bacterium | reverse complement strand
GAGAGTCTGGGATGCGTCCCAGGCGCATCCAGCGGAGACACAGAAGTTGCACTCGTTATCGGGAGGAGTGGACTCGCAGTGAAGAGATTCACTACCTGGTCTTCCGCCCGGCAGTGCAGTTCCTCCGCGAGCAACACGTGGGCATGCGTGATCTGGATGGCCGAATGCTGCGGGATTACGGACGGCTCAAGGAGATGTTACCGCCCCTCAGTCAACTCAAAGCAGCGCACTGGCACGCCCTGCGGGAACGTTGTGGGCGCCGGGAAGGAGGGGGCACATGACCCCTTCTCCCTTTGTTCGTGCCACACTGACCGCCACAAGGACCCAGGTGGCCGACGGGCAAGCCGTGGTGGAAGGATGGCTCGACCGCCTCGATCAACTCCTGAGCCTGCCTGAAGCAGAGACTACCGCCGAGGATCTCTACGATCTGCTGGCGTGCTGGGGAGCCTTGCAACGCGTTCGCCCGGATCTGCTGACTCAACTCGATGAGACAGATCTCTCGGGGCAGGGTGAACGAAGCTTGCAACAACATCTCCCGGGGCGAGCAGGGGAGGTGCTGGCCATCCCACAGCCCCAGGAATGGTTGGAGACTGCGCAGAGTTGGCTGACCGAAGCGCGGGATCACTGCGATCCAGCAGAGCGTGTGGAACACCTGGTGTGCCTGCTCACCGATCTGGACGAGGCCGAACTGGTGGCCTGGGGAATACGGCGCTGGGGGATCGCCCCAGGAAAGCTGACCACCGAACTGCAGAGGTGCGCAACTTGGCTGGTGGAGCATCCCGAGGTGTTTGTGCCGACGGGGGTCTATGTGCAGGCCGTGGGACTGGGGGTGGATCCTGGCCTGCCAGGACGGGATCTGCCACTGACCTGGACCGCCGATAAGTTTGTAGTGCTCCTGGATGAATTGGAGCGCATTGAGGCTTACCTGTCGTTTGCGGATATCATTCCTCTCTCACCGGAGGAACTGGCGCAGGCACGGCAATCGCTTGAACCTCGGCCACACACCACTTCACCGTGGCTACCGCCTGTCCGTGTTCGACCTTTGGCTGCCGCCCAGGGGGTAGTCCAATCGCCACGGCCAGGGCTGCTGCGCTGGCGTTCTCCCGATCAGCATTTGGTCGCCTTGCTGGTGCTTCCTGAGTGGTCCGACACTGCCATGGAAATGGTCCCTATCCGTCTAACCATCTTTGAGGGTGAAGAACCAACCTCCCAACTGACCGGTTGCCCGGTCTGGTTGGCTGGGGTTCAGGGTATCCTCAACACGGGAGGAGTCGCCCTCTATTCACTGGCGAACCTCAGACAAAGTCAGCACCCACCGCGCCTGGAGGTGGGACCGTCAAGGGAGGTCTGGCTCCTGGAGACCAACGTTCCTGAGTAGAAAGCCGCCCAGCATGTCAACCCTTACCAACGCCCTGCTCCAGCATCTCTGTGCACGTCCCCTGTCCTCCCGCGCTGCCCTCGAAGCCGCCGTGGGACTGCGCTCGCTGGCTCGCTGGTGGCTGTGCCCAGAAGTCCTCGCGCGTGCGGCCCGGTTGGAACCCTCCTGGAGAG
>JAKOSN010000253.1 GCA_029777335.1 Planctomycetota bacterium | reverse complement strand
GTTGGTTCCGTTGGCGACATAGAGCGTGGCGCCCTCGGGGCTCAACGCCAGGGCGTTGGATCCACTGCCAAACGGGAGCCGTCCCTGCGGGCGACAGGAGATCGTTTCCACCACCTTCTCCGCAGCGGTGTCGAGCACGGAAACGCTATCACTGTTGGCATTGGCGACATAGAGGAACCGGCCTTTCGGGCTCAACACCATTCCCGAGGGATGCAGGCCAACCGGAATCGAACGTTTGTGGCTCCATTTGCCCGCTTTTTTCTGCAAAACGCTGACACTCCCATTGTTGGCCACCCAGGTGCGCGGATCGACGCGAATCGGCGTTTTCGCGGTCGTACCCTGCGGATCGTTCTTCCCGGGAGGGTCGCCACCCCAGTTACTGACAAAGGCGCGTTCACCATCCGGGCAGACGATCATGAACGGCGCTACCCCGACCGCGATCTCGTCCACGACCTTGCCGCTCCGACGGTCAATCAGCTGCACACTGTTGTTGAGCGAGGCCGCCACCAGAAGGAAATGCTCCGCGACGGGAGCCAACCCCGTTGGATAGGGATACTTGTTGGCGGCGTCCGCCTTCTCTCCAGGGGCTGGCTGGGGTTTGTTCAGCACAATCCCCTCGACCCAGGTGAATGACCCATCGGGCTTGCGTTCAGCGATGCGCACCTGATTCTGGGTATCCGTGGCATAGATCCGCTCACCAAGGACGAGCAAGCCGACCGCGCTGAACCCCGGTTTACCCTTGGCCGGTAGCGCGAGGGTCTGTTTGATCTTTCCGGTCGCCACCTCGATGAACACCAGATCACGCATGTTCTTGGCAACCAGAGTCTTTCCCTCGTCGAGGAAGGCAAGATCGACGGGACGACCTGGGAAGGTGATCTGCTGTCCCACGGGGCGCAGGATCTGGTTGGTCGGCACCACCACCCGGCCATCGGGCTGAAGGCCCACCTTGAGGGTGTCGTATTCGTCGGCGTGCAGCGAGCCGGGGAGGAGGCAGAAGAGCGTCACAAGAAGGCGACGCGCAAGAGGTAAGGGAGGGTACAAAATCATCGGCAAGATTCTCCAGGGGTCGAACGAATGAAGTAATGGTAGCAAGCGCCGAGTATAGTCGCTACAACTTCTTGAAAGTCATGAAGAAATGACAAGGGATGCATGAGCGAGGGTTCTACATGAAGCCATGCCGCGGGGAGAACTCCTGAGTCTGCCCCTCCCGGGCGGAGACGCACCGAAAAAAAGTGACGCTTCGGCGGGAATAAATGGGGCTCGTCCTGGCTCTTGCAATTAGAAGGAAGTGCATCATGGCGATGCCGGGCAATCAACGGACGGTGGAGAGGCTGGTCGCAGACCATTACATTGCTCTATATCGCTATGCCTATCGCCTGAGTGGCTCCGAGGCAGATGCAGAGGATCTCACCCAGGAGGCCTTCTGCAAGGCGCAGATGAACCTGAGCCAGCTGCGTGAAGCGAGTCGGGCGAAAGCCTGGCTGTTTAGCATCCTTCGCAATGCCTACCTCCATCGCGTACGCACGGAGCATCATCAACCGACTGTGGCCCTGGACTTCGTTGGCGACATCGCCGAGCCGCTGCCCGACGCACTTCCCGAGGTGGATGGCGAACGGTTGCAGCAAGCGCTCAACGAGTTGCCCGAAGGGTTTCGGACTCCACTTGTGCTTTACTATTTTGACGATTTCAGTTACCGAGACATTGCCGAGCAGATGGATCTGCCCATGGGAACGGTGATGTCCCGGTTGGCGCGCGCCAAGGCTTACCTGCGCACTCGGCTCCTGCCGACCGATCAGGTATCTCCGGCCAGCGGTGAGCGCCCGCGGAGGGCGAGCGATGGAATGTAAAACCGCCCGCAACTTGTTGGCTTTTGATCACCCCACCATGGTGGAACTCGACGCCGACGATCGCGCCGCGCTCGAGGCCCATCTGGCGCACTGCCCGGATTGCGATGCCCTGGCACGTGCGGAACGGCAGTTTGATCGCCATCTGGGACTGGCCATTCGCGAGGTGCCGGTGCCAACGGGGCTGAAAACGCGCCTGCTGGAGCAACTGGCCCGCGATCGCGACGCCTGGTATCGGCGCTGGCTGGCGCGCGGCATGCGCGTGGCCGCCGTGGCGGCGGTGCTCCTCTTCGGATTGTATCTCGGCTGGAACTGGCACCAGCAACATCTCCCGCGCCTCGATCCGGAAAGCGTGGCCCAGGAGGCGCTACAACCACGAATTGCGCCCCCCGATCGAGCCGCGGTCGAGGCCTGGTATCACAAGAAGGGGATTCGCACCATCACTCCGGACCGCTTCAACTACGCCTTCCTGGCCAGTTACGGTCTGGGTGAATTTCAGAAGGAAGAGGTTCCGCACCTCTTCTTTCAGAAGGGTGTCAATCACGCCGAGGTCTACATTCTGTCGAACACACAGTTCGACCTGCATGAGCTTCCCCCGGTGTATCACTCCCCCAGTGGAGACCAGATCCAACTCCAGATCTGGCAACCGGGCAATGGCTATGCCTACATTATTCTCTACACCGGGGATCTGCTGCAGCTGCTCCAGCGCGACGAACGGCCCGCCGCCTAACGGTGGCCTTTCGTCCTGTTCGTCCCTCATTCCGAAGAGAGACGCATGGCGTAGAACAACCCCAGGGTATCGCTGGTGGGGAAGGTGCGGACCACGAACCCCTGTCTCTGCAGGAGAGCGCACAACTCGGCAGGTCCACGAAAGATCCCTTCCCATTCCACGCAGTGATACTCCCCCAGAATCTGATCACACAACGACAGACGCCGGGCGTGGTAGAGAATGGGCCACTCAGACTCCTCGCAATCAAGCTTAAGGATTTGAACTCGGTGTCTTCCCCCCTCGGAGACCTCCTCAAGGATGTCATCGAGTGGAATCGTTTCGACCTGATCCCCCCCCGCGCGAACACGACCGATGCCGTTGACATTCTCCGGGAGCGGATGGTAGCCGGCCCGCCCACGATGAGACCAGACCGCCTGCTGGCGCAGGGTCACTCGTTTTCCCCAGAGGCGCAGATTCTCCACACTCCGGACAAAATTCCGTGGATCCACTTCAAACGCCCACACCAAACCTGCGCCCCGTCGGAGTGCCAGATGGGTGAATGAGCCAATGTGTGCGCCCACATCGATCACCCGAGAGCCCGTGGGAAGCTGCTCTGGAAGGCGATAGGCGTTGGCATGGACCGTTTCTTCCCAGATGGTCCGATCCCACGTCTCGGGACGATAGCGAACAGGATCGTTGTCCAGCAACCAGACAAACTGGCGAAACGACTGGAAGGCGACATCCTCCGCCGGCAAGGTGGGATCATAGCGCGCCTCCCCCGGGAACGACTCGGTGCGGTAGAGCACGGCGCTGCTGGTGGACGAGGAGCGAATGGGCAAACAGGGGAGGCGAAACTTGTCGTTGAAGCGGTGAACAAACAACGGGGTGTTATTGGGGCCCAGGTCAACCTGGACACAATCGTGACGCGCGGGCTGATCTGCAAAGAGGATATAGGGCTGGCGTTGCTGCTGCCACACGCCCCGGATGACATCCTGATCGCCCAGGCCGTGGCTGTAGGCAAAGTCGGCGTGGTCGTTCCACCACTGGGCCAGGACAAGCGTCTTCCAGCAGCGGGCCTTGTCGACTACCACAATCCCCCCATTGACCGGCGGCTGTCCACTGGGCTCGGTCGGGTAGATAAACCAGTGAATCCAGGCATCGGCAAAGCGGGGATTGGGCCACAGAATGCTCCCGTGGGCGTTGTGCTCAAAGAGGGAGGTAAGATCACCCAGCGGGTAACAATCGCTATCGAGAAAGAGAACTTCCTCGAAGGAAGAGTGCAGCAAGACATACAGTTTACTCGCCCATCCGCCACGGAGCCGGGGAGGTGGCTCCGCGCGATCCATATGGACATCGGTGTCCACAAAGCGAACCCCAAACGGCTCCAACCAGTGAGGCACCACAGGTTCGTTGCTGCCATGATGCCAGACCTCGATGGGAAGTTGGCACCCAAAGTGGCGAATCATCCGCACCGTGACATACAGACACGGAAAGAACGGTCCGCCACCCGGGATCACAATGCCACGGCCGTGATAGTGTCCCACGGGATAGGCCGGGATCTGCGATTCAAACTCCGCGGCAAGATAACGGTGCGCTTCCAGGGTGGTCCCCCAGTAGGGCCAGTCCTTTGGCCATTCGCGAGGGCGCGCACGGAGGGCTTCGACCATCGCCTGCACCGAGTTCTCCGGGCTACCAACCGCCGCGGGCGAGAGATCGCGTGGTTGGTAGCGCGTACACGCGGCACAGCAGGCAACGCGGTCGGCCATGCGGGTCTCCGTACATTCACCGAAGACCCCGCAAGAAAAGACGGCGACCCGTTGCCCCCGATCCGGGCCATGCGCCAGTTCAGCGTTTCGCCAGTAGTTCCCACGATAGAGGCACGGTCGCTGTGCGGCAGCTTGAATCGTCGGCAATCCGATCCCTGGTCCGACGCGAGCGATCTCAGAATGAATAAGCCTCTCCTTTTCGAGCAGCGCAAGGCAGTTGGAATCCACTGAGAGTTTCCCCGGCTCAGGCCGGCACCAGCGTGATCGCCTCCGGCACCTGACAGTAGCCGTGATTGGTCACCAGCAGCATCACGTTGGCACCGTGCGGATCCCAGGCACTTTCGTGGCGCCGATAGGTAATCGAGGTTCCGGTCGGTTGCTCCAAACTGGACACGTTCTCCAGATACCAGAAACCATCGACACGATTGAAGAGCAAGCGCCACCAACTCGGTTTGGAAGGATCGGCGATCGAGGTGTTGAGCATCCGCTGCCAGAGGAGTTCGGTCCCGGCACTGCGATCGCGAGTCAGCACCCATTCACCATTCAGACAATTGCAGTTATAGAGGGAGGCATTGGAACACCCCTTGACGGCGAAGTGCCACCGCTCCGGCAAAGTAGCCCAGTCCTGCTTCTGGGGTAAGACCAACGGGGCCACCCCGGAGTAGGACTCGCAGTAAGTGGAAGTGGAACTCTGCGGGGTGAAGTTAATGGGGGTCTGTGCACTGTAACTGCAGCCGTTGTCGGTCCAGACAATCAGTGTTTTGGTCACCCCCATGTTGCCAGGAACAGGCAAGAGGTCAAACTTCCATGTCTTCGTGGCGGAATTGGGGCGTGTCCACAGCACGTCCATGTCTCCCGAGGGAGGTTCGACAGGCGCAGTGGTTACCGATCCGTCGTAGGCCTTGGCGAAGATGTGGCGGATCCCGGTCTCGGTGTTGCCGTAGACACAGATATACCAGCGTGAGTTGACCTGTTTGGCCTGGGTGGTGCCTCCCGGGGTGGGGTGAGAGACCTCGGTGGAATAGAAGTGCAGGTCCTTCGCGCGTTTCGGTGCTGCTCCAGCCTGATGGTCCACGATGACGTTACTGCCCGGGTGGACGGAGATATCCAGGCGGATGCGGATCGAGGCATTCCCATCGTTGTCTTGCATTCATTCTTCCTTTTTCGAGGTTTTCCAGCGGGCGCGCACCAGGCGAGTCCCATCCGAATCAGCAAACACACCAAACGCCCCCATCAGGGGGGGCTCCTTGTCGTCCCCGGCAGGGAGCAAGCCATCCACCGGGTTCCGATCAAGAAAGACACGAGCCAGACGGCCGTTCTTTACCTCGGCCGAAAGGGTAATCCGTGGATTCGAGGGGGGGATGAAGCGTATCTGAGGCCCCACTCTCCGGAGCTGAACGCGCCCCCTCGCAGGATGGACCGAGGCGCGAGCCAGGTAGATCTGGCCAGTCTTCTCATTGAGCGGATCGCTCACGACCACGATCATCAGGCACTCGGCTACCGGGGAATCTTCACCCCGCAGCGGCGGCAACCCCAGAAAGAGCCCCCTGTGCCCCGCCAGGACGGGTTGATCCAGAGTCACTTCCACCTCGTACCCCTGGCTCCGAGATACGCCCAGATGGATCAGCGAATCTCCCTGGGTATCCCACCATAGTTCCTTCTTCCCCGGATTGAATTGATGCGCGAAGCGCTCTGGGCGAAGGAGAATGCTCGGCGGCTCGTCAAGCAGGTTGTTCCAGACTCCAGGTGTGGGTTCCACCGATGCGCGGGGTGCGGTGGGTTGCAGGGCGGTCTTCCCCGGAGGCGCTGGACTCCAGGGGTGGAAAACCACCAGCAGAGCCAGTGCGACCACCGTGAGGAGGCTCCCGACCAGGACGGTCCTTCGAGGGCGTCGAGGAGTGTCCGGGGGAGAAAGGGTGGTTGGCTCCTTCTCCAGGCAGCCGGTGAGATCACGGGCCAGGTCGGCCGCGGTGGTGTATCGATCCTCCACCGCCTTGCTCAGACACTTGAGGCACACCCGCTCCAGCTCAGGGGAAATTGTTTCGTCAATCGTGCGCAACGGGCGAGGGGGACGACGCTGAATCTGTTCCTGATATTCCGAGAGACCTTTCCCCTGGAACGGGACCCGTCCAGTGAGTAACTCGTAGAGCACCACGCCAAGGCTGTAGACATCGCTGCGGGCATCGACGAGGTGACTATCTCCCCGTGCCTGTTCGGGCGACATGTAGGCATAGGTTCCCTGTACCGAGGGGCCTTCACGGATCATTTCCTCCTCGGAGATGGCGAGTCCGAAGTCGGTCAGGTGCGGCTGGCCGTTCCTGTCCACAAGGATGTTGCCCGGTTTCACGTCGCGATGAACAAACCCTTGCAGATGGGCATGATGCAGCGCCTCAGCAACCCCAATAATGATCTTTAAACTCTCATGTGTGGAGAGCTGATGCTCCTTTGCATAGCGCGCCAGGTTAGGTCCGTCGATGTAACCGGAAACGATCACGACCACCGCGCCAGCCTCGCACACATCGTGCACGGGGACGATGTTGGGGTGCTTCAGCGCCGCCAGACGCCGCGCCTCCGCCAGCATCCCTTGTCCCCACGCTTCGGGAAGTGGTCGATCCCGACGCGGCGACTTGATTGCCACCTCGCGAAGTAGGAGCGGATCGTGCGCTTTCCACACCTCGCCAAACCCACCCCGTCCCAGGAGACATTCCGCGCGATAACGCCCCAGAAAGGGTGCACCGGTCGAGGAAGTGAGGTCGGCGGCAGGGTATTGAGGGCTGGACGATGGGAAGGGGATGGTCACCCGATCTGCCTCGTCGGTGGACGAGATTTTCTCGGCCGAGCCGGGGTCGGGTTCTCTCTTGTTCTCGGCAACGGAATCGATCAGCAGAGCCTCCGCGGCGTTGCTCCGGGATTCCGCCGCGGAGAAAAGGCTACTATCGGTGGATTGTTGCTGCAGGTCGAGTTCACGCAGGCGTCGTTCGAGTTCGGGGAGTAATTCCAGGCAGTGACGACAAACTCGGTCGAGCAGAAGCGGGCGCCCTTCCATGCGGAGGCGGACGCAGAGCGCAAGGAGATCGTCAAGGCGAGATTCCGCACCCATCGTCTATCCCCCAGAGCTGCGAGTCCTCGGAGTGGCACGCCCACTCCTGTTCCCGGGTAGAATGCATGACCAACCTGTGCCTGCATCCCCACGCCAGCAGCAGACACGGGTTCCCGCCCGTGTGTCATGGCGTGGATCGGCACCGCTGGAGACAGAACATCCCCGCGCGAGACAGGGACAGGTCCCCTCTCGGCAAGGTGTCCTGGCAGCTGGAACGACACTCGTGCCGCACAGGAGTGCTGGCCGAGGGTGCCACAATGGCAACGCGTCCATGTGAGCCACGGCGGGCTTTCGGTTCTCTACTTCTTGAGTCTCTTTCCCTTCTACCCGCCGTCAGGATCGCTGTCAAGCGACTGGCACAGGAAGTCTCGGACCCGGAGAGAAATGACCGCGGTTGAGCCAACGGAGGAATGCCCGCGGGCGTGGGGCTCTCCGCACGTCGCTCGAAGGACCGCCTTCACGGGGATGCGGTTGGTCGCCGTCGATCTTGTCGGGATGTCCAGGGAGACTCATGGAGGACATTCCTGGTCGGGAAAGACCAGCCTTTTCTCAGCTGGTTGCAGAGCACCCTGCGAGCTTGGCGGAGCCCTGGGCATTCCCAGGTTTCGGAAGCGAGGTTCGGTTCGTGCGCGCTGGACTTTTCCTTATAACCGGACTGGAGAAGCGAGACAAATTGCCCGGGTGTGGGGAAGACGCTTGATTGTCGGGTCTGCTCTGATAGGCTGAACAGAGATTGGCCCCTTCAACCCTCACGACGTGATGACCATGGCGAGCGACGCATCACAAAGTCAGCAGGCTTTCCACATCGAGCGGCACGGGGACATTGCCATCATTCGCCCCTCTCCCGAGGTCGAGATGATGGCGGAGAACCTCATGGAGCAGGCAGCGCAAATGGTCCTGTCGCCTCTGCGCGCCGATCCGCCTGCCGTCCTGATCTTCGACCTGAGCCAGGTGGATTACGTCGGGTCGGTCTTTCTCTCGTTCCTGCTGCGCTGCCACAAACGTGTCAAGGAGTCTCGCGCCGACAGCGAGGTTGTGGTCGCTGGTGCCTCGCCCCGCGCACGCGAACTGCTGCACATGACCGCGCTCGATACTCTGTGGGCGCTGTACGATACACGTGCCGAGGCGCTGGAAGCCCTGGCCGGCGACTGAGACGCCTCGCGCGTCCTTCCCCTGCGGCAAGTTACCGTCTACAATGGAGCACTCCGGGCGACTCGGGTTGATCGCGCCCGGTTGCCTCTTGTGCGCCGTTGAGGAACATGCCACCGATGCTGGATCAGAAACCGCGCCCCGGATCGTTCGAGCAACTTCACGAAGAGTCCCTCCCCGCCGGTCCGCCAGCGCCGTCCCTCGATCAGCTGGTCCAGCAAATTCGTGAGACTGCCGACAAACTGCTCAGGGATCATGCCTCGCGGGGCGATGTCAAACTCCTCAACACCGCGTTGAAGGAGTTGCGTTACGGCTTCAAGGTGTTCAGCGCCTTTCGCCACATGCGCAAGGTGACGGTTTTCGGTTCGGCCCGGCTCCCGGCGACTGATCCAGCCTACACCCAGGCAGTCGAGTTTAGCCGTCAGATGGCCGAGGCGGGCTACATGGTGATCACCGGAGCCGCCAGCGGCATCATGGAGGCCGGTCACGTGGGGGCGGGCCGGGATCACAGTATCGGCGTGAACATTCTCCTCCCCTTCGAACAGGAAGCCAACCCGATCATCCGCGGCGATCACAAGTTGATGCATCTGCGCTACTTCTTTACGCGCAAGCTGCTCTTTGTGAAGGAGTGTGATGCCGTGGCGCTCTTTCCGGGGGGCTTTGGCACCCAGGACGAGGGGTTCGAGGCGCTCACCCTGGTTCAAACCGGCAAGAGCCATCTCTTTCCGATCGTCATGGTCGATCAACCGGGCGGCGACTACTGGCTCTTGTGGCAAAAGTACATCCGCGAGGTCCTCCTGGCGCGCCACCTGATTTCGCCTCCCGATATGCATCTCTTCAAGGTGACCGACTCGGTGGAGGTTGCGGTGCGCGAGGTGCTCACCTTCTACCGCGTCTACCACAGCATGCGTTATGTTGGCGGGGATCTGGTGCTGCGGCTGCAGAAGCTCCTCTCGGAGGCGTTGCTGGAACGAATTCGCACCGAATTCGCCGACATCGTCACCCAGGGGACCTTTGAACAGAGCGAAGCCCTGCCCGAGGAGGCCAACGATGTGCATGTCGCCGAACTGCCCCGCCTGCGCTTTCACTTTGATCGCAAAAGTCTGGGCCGACTGCGCATGCTGGTCAATCTGATCAACGAGGAGGGATGATCCTGTCGAGGCAGTCTTCCCTGGCAGTTCCGGGTTTGCTCCGAACCCGAACATCGGTCGGGCTGTCTCCCAGACATGGACGCCACCACGCCAATCATGGACGCACACACCCTCGAACTCCTTGAGTTCAACAAGGTTCGGGAATTGCTCGCTGGCTACGCCGCCTGTTCGCTCGGCAAGGAACTGGCGCGCCAGATCGATCCCTCGACCGATCCTGACTGGATCCGTGGCGAAATTGCGCTCGTCACCGAGATGACCGATGCACTCGGCCTGGGACAGGCGCCTCCCTTTGGCGGGCTTCACGATGTGCGCCTGATTGTTCGTCGGGCAGCCATCGGCTCGATGCTCACGGTGGAACAACTCCTGGAAGTCGCCGATACCCTCAACTGCACCGGCAACATGTATCGTTACCGGATGCGCCTCGATGGCAGCCTGACGCGCCTGATCGAGATGCTCACCCCCATCGAGGATCTGGGGGTGGTGGCCAAGTCGATCTCGGCCTGTATCGACAGTCGTGGCCATGTTCTTGACATGGCGAGTCGCGAACTCGCCCTCCTGCGCCAGAAACTGGCCGAGGTCGACGAGCGCGTTCAGAACCAGATCCGACGCATGCTCCGGGATCCGGAGTTACGCAAGATCCTCCGCTATCCCAATGCCACCGTGAGTGGCGATCATTATGTCCTCCCCGTGGCCATCAACCATCGCCACAAGGTTCCAGGAGTGGTTCATCGCACCAGCAGCACCGGCGAAACGGTCTTTATCGAACCCGCGGGAGTCGCCAGCCTGAGTGCAGAACGGACGGTTCTCAAAGGGGAGGAGGATCGAGAGATCCGTCGGGTCCTGAGGCGTTTAACTGCCGAGGTGGCCCGCGTTGCCAAACCGCTCAGCTATGCGATTGAGATCATGGCCCGCCTGGATCTCATCACCGCCAAGGCCCGCTTCAGTCGCGATTATCGGATGTATCCCCCGGAGATCAGCACCGAGGGCAAGCTCTGGCTTCGCCAGGCGCGTCATCCCATCCTGGAGCACCTCTTTCGCCACGAACGCACCCCAGCGGAACCTCCTGCCTCGTCCCCGCCAGGAACTCCAGTTGCACCCACGTCAGAACCGAGCAGTGAACCACGCCAGGTGGTGCCCATCGATGTTCGACTGGGCTATGGCTTCAACATGCTGATCATCACGGGGCCAAACACCGGCGGGAAGACGGTGTGTCTCAAAACGACGGGGCTCCTGTGTCTGATGGCGCAGGCCGGGATGCATATCCCCGCGGGCGAAGGAAGCACCATCCCGGCGTTTCATCATATCCTGGCGGACATCGGGGATGAACAAAGTCTGGAACAATCGCTGAGTACCTTCAGTTCGCACATTTCGCGGATCGCCAGCATCCTCAAGGTTGCCGATAATCAAAGCCTCGTTCTGCTTGACGAACTCGGTTCAGGGACCGATCCGACCGAGGGAGCAGCCCTGGGACGCGCGATTCTTGATGGCCTCGATCGCCTGGGATGTCGTGCCATGGTCACCACCCACCTGGGCGATTTGAAGACCTATGCCTTCAATAATGAGCGGGCGGAGAATGGGGCGGTGCAGTTCGATGTGGAAACACTTCGCCCCACGTATCATCTGGAAATCGGGCAATTTGGCATGAGCAATGCCCTGCGAATTGCTCGCCGCTTGAAACTCCCGCGTGATCTCCTTCAACGCGCCCACAAATACTTGCGACGAAAACAGAAACGGGCCCCCGAACTGGTCCAACTGCAGCGCTTGCGGGAAGAAGCGGAGAAGGCCAAGGAAGAAGCGTTGAAGTTGCAACACGAGGCCGAGCGCCAACGAGAGGAATTCCGCCAAAAGGCGCTGCAACTGGAACGCGAGACCGAAGAGGCCCGGTTGTTGCATGAAGCACGGCTCCGCTTGAAACCGAAGGATCCGGTCAAGGTGCCACGCTTCGATAAACCCGGCCTGGTGGTGCGGGTAGACCACAAGAAGAATCTGGTGGTGGTGAGTGTTGGCCTGGGACAGTGGGAGTTTCCGCTCGACGAGGTGATCCCTCTGTCATCATGAAATCAGAGCAGAGCGTTGTCTGGATCACAAGGCTCTGCTCGCGGCCGGTTGACGTTAGCTTCTCCAGGCGCTTCTCAAAAATCGGAGCCCAGGACCTCTCCGCCGCCGCGCGTGAGGGCGGCACGCCACGTCTCCTGGGAAATTGTCTTTACCTCCAGGAAGCGCACGCTTCCATCACCCATGCCGACGATCACCACTCCGTCCAGGGTCCGTGGTCCCGCCAGTCCACCTGCCCCGCCACAGTTGACATCCGGAAGCGGATCGTTCAATCTCCGGCCCCCATTGATCGTCCCCATCAGAAAACGACCATCGATCCAGCAGGCACACCGATCACCAGCGATGTTCTTGTTGTTCTTCCAGTCATCCGCTCCGCTTTCAGGCTGGAGCGTTTTGAGATCGGCCGCCTTGAGGGCGATATGTTGTCGCTGCACATTGACTGCCTTCGTCCCCCCGTTGCCTTTGAGGGTCTCGATCGTCATGATGGTGTTGCTGGTGCCATCCGTAACATCCGTTAACCGGAGCTTGGAATCCTGGTAAAACATTCCGTTGTTGGCCTGAAGGGAGGTCCCTGTCCCTGCGTTGAACAGGTAGTTGGTCGGACCGCATTCTTTCAGAACCACCCCCTGGGGATCGCGCGGGCTCATCAATGATTTGATCACCGTTTTTCGTGCGGCGGCATTGGCATCATCGTCGCTGGCTTTCTTGAAATCGATCTTCTTGAAGAGATTTTCCTCTTCGATGTAGGGGAGCAAGAACGCCGTTGCGGAGAAATTCTCGGCATTGTTTCCCGAGGGGAAGTGCTGGTTAACATCATGATAGTTGTGACAGGCCAGGCCCAGGATCTTCAGGTTGTTACTGTCCTGGTTTCGCCGAGCTTGCAGCCGTGCTTTTGCAATCGCTGGCAGGGCGAACGCCACGAGCATGGCGAGCAGGGCCATGACGACGAGCAATTGCGAGAGTGTCAAACCGGGTCGATGGGAACGGTGCATGGAGAATCCCCTCAAGGAACAGAGCCTCCGCGTTCTGCACTGAGGCTCTGCAGGATCAAGTGAGTTAAAACTGCGGGAGAACTTCCCCGTCCTGGCGATCGGTCAACTTCTGCCACACATCCAGTTTCACGGTGTTGGTAATCACGCGCACGCTGCCATCACACATCAGGATGTTGGTGTAAGGATTCACGCTGCGTAACCCCGAGAGCCCGCCTTCTCCGCCACAGCTGACATCGGGCTTGCTATCGTTCAGCACGCGAGTTCCCGTGAACGTCCCCATCAAAAAGCGACCATCAATCCACGCCCCGCCGCGATCCCCAGCGATGTTCTGGTTGTTCTTGAAATCATCCACCCCAGTGTTGTCCTTGAGGTTTTTCAGAGCAGCGCTCTTGAGAAGGACATGCTGTCGGCTGACAGTGACCGCCTTCTTCATTCGATCGCCACGCAGTGTTTCCCCGGCCATGAGTGTGTTGCTTGTGCCATCCGGGATCTGCTGGAGTTTGATCTTGGAATCGAGATAGAACACCCCGTTGTTGTTCGTGAGGGAAGTCTGTGAACCGGCGTTGAAGAGGTAATTGGTGGGTCCCACATCGCCCGGGAGAGGCAATGGGTCGGAAGGGCTCACGTAGACCTTGATGATGGCTCCACGCACCTGCGCGTTGGCCTTGTCGTCGCACGGTTTCTTGAAATCCAGCTGTTTGTACAGGTTATCCTGTTCGATGTAGGGGAGAATCATGGCAGCCACAGAGAAATGGTTACTATCCACTCCCGGAGGGAGTATCCCATTGGAATCGTGATAGTTGTGACAGGCAATAGCGATTTGTTTGAGATTGTTTTGAGAGTTTGCGCGCGAGGCTGCCTGGCGAACCTTGGCGACCGCTGGCAGGAGGAAGGCGAGGAGCATCAACAGAAACGCCAGGACAACCAGCATTTGAAAGAGTGTCACACCACGTCGGGGTTGCATGAGAATGGCTCCTGAAAAGGTGGCGCGCGAAGTCCCGGCTTCGCGCGCTGCCGAAGGAAAGTCACGCCTTGAAGAGATCGAGGGGTTCATGAGTGCCATCGAGCACGCGTTTGCTCTCACAGCCAAGCCAGCGATCGAGCACTGCGGCGTACACACGGCGGAAATCGGTGTGGTAACGCAGGTCGCCGAAATCCAGATCGGTCAGACTGGGGTGTTTCCCCACCAGTCCCCCCTTCACGCCGGGGCCGGCGAGGAACAGACACGACCCGGAGCCGTGATCGGTCCCCTTGCTCCCATTCTCGTTCACGCGGCGTCCGAACTCGGAATAGGTCATCGCCACCACGCGCTTGTCATGTCCGGTGCGCTGCAGGGTCTGGAACATCTGGCCGATGCCATCCGCGAGTTCGCCGAGGAGATTGCGATGGGTCTCGGCCTGGCGCGAGTGGGTATCGAAGCCATCCAGAGTCACGTAGTAAACGCGCGTCCCGAAGTCGGCGGAGATCAACCCCGCAATCAGTTGCATCCGGGCCACCAGGCTGGTGCGATCGTAAAAGCGCCCCGTGGACGAAAAGATTGGATTCTGGCCTTCCTGGCGCCGCCCCAGCACTTCCTGCAGCCGATCGAGGGAAGTGTACGTCTGCAATTGGCGGCGTTGGACAAAGGACAGCAGACTGTCCTTGTCGTCCGCGGCTGGTTTCGCCAGGTCCTTCATCAGTTTCTGGCGTGCCTTCTTCTCTGTGGGCTCGTTGGTCCCAAAGTTGAGACGATACGCCTGGTGATCGTTGACACTGACCGCCCCGCCATCGGCCCCTTGCAGGATGAGCGGAAGTTTCTGGGCTCCGATCTGCATGATGGGAACATCAACGCCCTTCTGGAGCATGGTGGCGGATCGCCCCACCCACCCGGTTGTCAGCTTGCGACGGGGATCGGCGGAGTGCCAGACATCCATCGACTCAAAGTGCGAACGATCGGGGTTGGGATAGCCCACGCCCTGGACAACGGCGAGCTGGTTGTTGTTGAGCAACGGTTGGAAGCCGCGCATCCCTGGATGAAGGCCGATGTCCTCGGTCACCTTGAGCACTTCCTGCTTCTGGAAGCGCAGGGTGGGCCGCGCCTTGTGGTAGGCATCGTCCGCGTGCGGAATGACGGTGTTGAGGCCATCGTTGCCGCCCGTCAGTTCGATCAGCACCAGAACGTTGGACTTCCCCGGTTCAGCCGCCAGGGCTGTCTTCGCGACGAAACCCGGCACGAGCGTTCCCATC
>JAKOSN010000252.1 GCA_029777335.1 Planctomycetota bacterium | reverse complement strand
GCCACGATGGTGTACGTCGCAGTCCAGGTGCCACTGCTGTTACTGGCGTTGACAGCGCTCCCACCTCCAAACTGGGAGAAGTCGACTTTTACCGCGGAAATCGTGTCAGCGTTATTTTCACCGGTGGCGGTGTTGTCCCAGGTAGCGGTAACCGTATCACCAATTCGGAACGCGCCACCCGTGCCAGTGGCTCCGCTGATGGAGATCTTGGCATCGGTCACCGTGGGAGCGATGTTGTCCACGGTGGCATTGGTGGAATCAGCGGTGGTGGTACTGTTGCCCGCGTCGTCGGTCGCAGTGACGGAGACATTGCGGTTGGTGGTGTCGATGTTCCCGGCCACGATGGTGTACGTCGCAGTCCAGGTGCCACTGCTGTTGCTGGCGCTGACAGCGCTCCCACCTCCAAACTGGGAGAAGTCCACTTTTACCGCGGCAATGTCACTGTTGTTATCGCCCGTGGCCGTGTTATTCCACTTGGCAGTAACCGTATCACCAATTCGGAACGCCCCACCCGTGCCAGTGGCTCCGCTGATGGAGATGTTGGCGTCCGTTACCGTGGGCGGCGTCGAGTCCTCGGTGATCGTTGGCACCACTCCAGGATCAGAGTTCCCTGAGCCATCATTTGCGTTGGCAATGACGATGAAGTGGTTCTGCGCATCCTGATTCAACGTGACCGTGATGCTGAAGTCGGTCACTCCGTCCGACAGCTCCTGGGAACCCGCAGTGGTGTCCCCGTCTGATACCGTTCCGCTACTATCGTTGTCGTAGTAGATCGTAACGAGTGTGAGGTTGTTATCGACGGGATTGTCTGCGGATCCCTTGATGGTATAGGTGTCTGCATTGATGCGGAGCGCACTGGCTGGGTCGCTGATGGTAGGCGTACTCGTCGGGGTAATGCGGCTCTCCAACGCCTCCAACTCCAGCACCGTTCGCTGCTTGTTGCGACGGGGGGCGCTTTTGGTCCGGTCCAGGCCCAGTTGACGCTTGAGTGCTCGCAACCAACGATTCATGGTCGCCTCTTCTGATGCGGAGAGAGAAAGAGGATCCAGGAAGACGCACGGCGCGTCACGACATACGGACTACGAACGCCCCGGAGAGTCACCTCTCCAGTCCGGTGAACCAATCAGATGGTGCACTAACCAAACCGACCCCGTTGCTTCGCTTAACTCATCAGCGTTGCTGGAGGGATGGTTCCGCCTCGGCTCTAGCCAACGACTGTCCCCACCGCCTCCACCTGGCCGAGTCATCAATCGGCTGCTGTTCAGGAATGCACGACCTAACGGACAATCGCGCCAGGTTGATTGTAACTCAACCAGCAAGAGCCCTTGCGCATACGAGAGCCTCCATCCATGAACAAGAGTCCATCCAGGAATCCCCGGAACTGCCCGAATGGAGGGCACCTATCTACACCAGGCTCGAACAACAAATGTCAATTTATGCATGAGTTTTCATACCAAGGATGGAAAGAGCGGCAAGGATCAAGCCATCTTTTTTTGCCAACTTTCCCCATCTTAACCATTTGTTGCTGTGATCCATGATGCCACCTCGCCGGGCTTACTGCCAAGGTCCTACCCAGGAGAGTGAAAGCACGCTTCCCTGATACCTGGCTGACCAGCGGACCCGATGTTCCACTGGGTGCAATTCTTGCGGACAGGGCGCCTTCGCGACACCTTGATCGTGCACGTCGCCGCCACTTTCTCCAGATCTGTGCGGGTGCATCACCGGCCCTACCAGATTTGGGTGATCAGCCGCCTGGCTGGGAAGCGGCGTTTCGTGCCGCTGAGGAACCGGTGGGTAGGAGTGGCATGGACGTTTGCGGCTGGCTGGGCCGCTACCGGCGTTTAACGCGGGAGTACGAACACACGACGGAATCGAGGGAGGCCGTCAGCAGGATTGGGGGGAATCGTCACTCCCTCCCGTCGGTTGTGCCCCAGGCAAGGGAACCCAGCGAACGATTCCAATTCAAAGGGCATCGCCCGAAACAAGGGGCCTACTACCTGCTTTTGGAACAGACTTTTGCACCGATGCCAACCGATCCCGCAATTGTGTCCTTCCCATTTGAGGTCGATTCTGGCTCGGCTTGAGCGTCCAAGTTACACTTCGATCCTCGGACTATCGCCGAGAGCACCGGCGAGCACCGGCAGTCTTCACCACGGTCTACGACAACGCCGGCAACGTGGTGAACACCATCGATGGGTTGGGGCACACGCAAACGTTGGTGTACGACGGGTTGCAGCAGCAGACGGCCCAGATCGATGCGCTGGGTGGGATCACCACCTATCTTTACAACGCGCAGGGCCAACGCACCGGGTTGATCGATCCCGTGGGGAACCGCACTACTTTTGTCTACGATGGGCTCAATCGGTTGGTGGAGGAAATCGATCCGCTGGGCCACAGTCTGACGCTGGCCTACGATAACGCCAATCGCCTCACTTCGCAAACGGATCGCTTGGGACGACGGCGCAACTACGCGTATGATGCCAGTGGGCGACTGCTCACCGAAACGTGGAAAAACAGTGATGGCAGCACCGCCAATGTGCT
The DNA here is from genome assembly GCA_029777335.1 of Planctomycetota bacterium. Classification (GTDB taxonomy): domain Bacteria; phylum Planctomycetota; class Planctomycetia; order Gemmatales; family Gemmataceae; genus JAKOSN01. The sequence continues at coordinate 259 of JAKOSN010000252.1, read as the reverse complement.
GACGCACACCTATGACGCCAACGGCAATGAGCTGACGGCACAGGATAGCCATGGCGTCTACACCCTGGTCTACGATGATGCCAACCAGGTGACTTCGGTGCAGGAACTCTTTGGTCTGACCCTGACGATGACCTATGACGCGGTGGGAAATCGCACGCGTGTCCAGGATTCGCTGGGAGGAGTGACCACCTCGGTGTACAATGCCGTCCAGGCGCTGACGCAACGCACCTTTGGCGGCGTGAGCCAAACCCCGTTGCGT
>JAKOSN010000251.1 GCA_029777335.1 Planctomycetota bacterium | reverse complement strand
TAGTCAACGCACTGTACAGCGGCCTTGTGTCCCGTGAGGGTGAGCACTTCCTGTCCCTTGTCGATATTCCAGACTTTGAGTGTGTGGTCCAGGCTGCCACTCACGAGGTGTTTACCCTCAGGACTGAATGCAACCCCTGTGACACCCTTGGTGTGGCCGTGCAGAGTGAGCGGTTGATCTCCAAACGAGGGAGCAGGCGGTCCCCCTGGACCCCCAGGGAGGACCTGGAGTGAGAGAGGCACGACCTTCCGAACACCTTCTGCTTCTCCCACAAGTTTCAGTTGATACTTTCCCGGTGCCACCCCTTTGCTACAGCGCAGCAGAACATACGACTCGCTCTCCGAGGGGGGAATGGCACCACGCACGATCTCGATTCCGGAAGGCGCGTTCTCGAGTTCAAGATGGATCGCGCCGGTGTAACCGCCTCGTTCCACACGGCTCTTCATCCGGTTTAATCCCGGAGAGAAGAGGCTCACGGGTTCGATGGGGAGCAGTTTCCAGACAACAGAGGGAGCCTCGATCTCCACCTCCGCTTTCGTCTCGACTCGCACTCCTTCCACGGCCACGGCAACGATTTCCACGGTGCGTTTCCCTGGCTTGGCGGTTTGCAGCACCGTGATCTCGAGAGTGCTGGTATCGCTCCATGCGGGGATGGTTCCTGGAGTCAGGATCAATCCATCCGCCCCTCCAGAGACCAGGAGTTCAATGGCGCCACGACTGCCTCCCCGTTCGACCTCGATCGGCAGAAATTTGCTTTCGCCAGGCTTCAGACGAAGTGTAACGGGCTGTATCAGCCGTAACTTCGGTCGCGGCGTTGGCGGAAACGGGGTCGGTCGAGTCGGCGCTGTTCGTCCTGCATGGGTTATCTCGGTCGAGGGTTGGCTGCTCCCCACCGCAGCCTGGGGCTCGGGCGTGATCTCTTTCTGGTTAAACCACAACACGAATCCAACCGTCAGCGCGACAATCAGAAAGGCGACCATTCCTCCCAGCACCCAGCCCAGAGGCGGCGTTTCGCTCGCGAGAGGGAGTGTAGTCAACTGGCTCGGGGCCACTGTTGCTGGAACGGCGAGTACCGAGGTCATCATCCTCCCAGGCGCGGCGGTGTCCCCTGCCCTCACAGTGGCGCGATACCCCTCGAGGGCGGCAACATACTCCTTCATGTTTCCGGGGCGGTCCATTGGCTTTTTCGCGAGCGCCCACAGGATGAGTTGATCGAGACGCGGATCGAGGTCCGCGCGCATGTTGCTGGGCGGTGATGGCGCCCCATGGAGAATCTGAGCACAGATCTCGACCATGGAAGTGCCCTCGAACGGGAGCTGCCCGGTTACAAGCTGATACAGGATAACCCCGAGAGCATAAATGTCACTCCGGGGACCGATTGCGGCCCGATCGGCGAGTATCTGTTCGGGCGCCATGTAGGCGGGGGTGCCAAGCAGTTGATTGCTCCTAGTGATTTGCCGACTCTCCGATTGGAAAGACCGAGCCAGTCCAAAATCGAGCAGAACCGGAGAGCCATCGACACCAATCATCACGTTACTGGGCTTGAGGTCGCGATGGATGATCCCGTGTTCATGTAGCGCCTGCACCCCCAACGCCAGCCGAATCACCACATCAAGGGCGCGATCGAGAGGCCACGGCGATCGAGGATCAGTCATCTTCGAAAGGAGGGTTCCTTCGATGTAGCCCATGGTGAGGTAAGGAACCCCGTTGATTTCCCCCACATCGTAAATGGGACAGAGGTTGGGATGATCAATCTGCGCGGCCATGCGGGCTTCCCGGAGGAACCGCTCACGCAGAGCGGGAGCATCGCCGGGCAACAACTGCGGAATCTTGAGCGCAACACGACGACGAAGGGCTGTGTCCTCGGCGAGGTAAACCACACCCATGCCACCTCGACCGAGTTCCTGCAGGAGTTGATAACGACCGAACGGTTGTGCCGCACTGGCGACCATGAGACGCCTCCTTCCGCCTCCGCGCAGCATGCTCTGATAGGAAGTAACACTCGAATATCAGTGCAACTTCTGTGCCAATAAAAGATCTGAGACGTGTTTTTCCTCTCAACCAGTCCTCGATCACAACCCTGTCCAGAAACACCCATGAGAAGACAGGGAGTGAAGTCGAGCGTGTGCGGTTCTGACTGGTGGAACATATGATCCGAGCCCCAGGCCGTTCGCATGCTGGCCGGAAGGACATCCGACGCTCCAGGTTGTATCCTCCACGGTGTTGGATCAAGCTGGTTGGCATAAAAATTGCACTAAATAACTTAACCCTTCCCGACTTCGACACGAGTCCAGGGACGTTGTGATACGGCGCACGACGCAAAGGATCGTTGCAAATCACGCCTTCCAGCAGTGGAAGCGGTGTCATGATCTACCTTGAAATCGCCACCATGGCGCGCAATGACTGGGGAGTGGGACACCCCATACCGCTACAGGGTGTGGAATCTCTGGGACCTCAAGGGAACTTACGCCAACTTCACCCGGCATCAGACGGCGAACTGGGGCGTCCCCGTCGCCCAAAACGTCAAGGGCGGCCGGCTTAATGACCCGGTCAGATCTGCAATCTCAACCCGTTCGGCTGACCCAGCGTACGCCTGGCATGCAGATCTGGCCAGGTTCAAAACGGGAAGGCCTGTCAGGGCGGGCCAAGGCGCCAGAACCGCTAAGCAGGGCTGGAACCACAACGTCGGTAGGGGAGCATCGACTGGCCAACTGGCGTCCCTGGTTGATGAATGACGCAGAGGAGGCCACTGCCATGAGAGACTTAGTTGTCAAGAGTGCCATCGATCTTTTCGGCAACAGTCGGGTGGCAG
>JAKOSN010000250.1 GCA_029777335.1 Planctomycetota bacterium | reverse complement strand
TTGGAGCCAGCGCCCTTGAGGCAGCCGACACTCCCCAAAAAGAGATGCATCTGCCGCAGGCGAAACCGGAGGAGATTGGAATCGATCCCCGTCGTCTCCAGGTCGCCTACGAGTTGCTGGACAAATGGACGACCAGGCCGGCGGCACCTGTCCCTGGTGGAGCGATTCTGGTGGGTCGGCAGGGGAAGGTGGTTGCACCACGGTTCTTTGGTCGCCAGGGACCGGAACCCGGGGCGCCAGGCATTCGCAAGGATGCCATGTTCTTGATGGCGTCGATCACCAAACCGATCGTCTACATGGGAGCGATGATCCTGGTCGAGCGCGGTCTTCTCAATCTCAGCGATCGCGTTACTCGCTATGTGCCGGAGTTCGCTGCACACGACAAGGGCGACACGCTCGTCTGCCACCTGTTCACCCACACTTCCGGCCTCCCCGATATGCTGAAGAATAACGCCGAGCTGCGGGCGGACCGCGCCACGTTGAAACGGTTCTACGAAGCGGCGAGCAAGGAAACCGAGCCGCTCTTCCCTCCAGGCACCAAATTAAGCTATCAGAGCATGGGGACGGCTGTCGTTGCCGACATCATTCAGCGCATCACCGGGAAGTTGATCGCCGATTTCTTGAAGCACGAGATCTTCACGCCGCTGGGACTGCGTTCGACCACCCTTGGCTCTCGGGGCTTTCCACGGGAGCGCCTGGTCCGTGTCCAGATCCCGGAGTATCAGGAGAAAACCAACTTCGACTGGAACAGTCTCTACTGGCAGCATCTGGGCGCACCCTGGGGGGGATTGTTCAGCACGCCGGAGGATTTCGCGGTGCTCTGCCAGTTGATGCTCTCAGGTGGAGCCTGGGGAGGGGTGCGGATTCTCTCGCCGGCCTCGGTGAAGATGATGACCACCAATCGGCTTGACGATTTCGCGGATCTCCCCGAGCCGATCCGCCGCACCCAGCCATGGGGGCTCGGCTGGCGGTTGAACCACGTTGGTACGGCGGACAGCTGGGGAGACCTGCTGGATCGCCACGTCTTTGGACACACGGGAGCCACGGGAACGATGGTGTGGATGAATCCCGCCACCGGGGGATTCTGCCTCTTGCTCACCTCGGCCCTGCGAGCGAAGGCACCCTGGCGATTGGTGCACCTCTCCAACGCCGTGGCGGCTTCGTTCGTGTGAAACTCACCGAGGGGTGTCGCTCCTGGGTGATTTCGGTTCCTGAGGGATGATTGCCTCGGTTCCTGCGACCGTTTGGCCCCGTGCGGAGCCACCAAGTACCACCAGGCTCGCACGGGTCCCTGTCACCATCCGATGCACAATGCGAGGCTGTTTCAACTGGCCGACTTCTTCCCAGGCATCCCCCCCGGCCGCGAGGCGTACCAGTTTGCCGTTCCCCAGGCTGAAATACAGCCGATCCGCGCTGGTGCAGGCAGCGGGAGAAAATCCATTGCGGCGCGGGCCAGGGAGTGCTGGTCCCTTGCTCCAACGATTGCTCGCGGGATCGTACACATTCACCGTCAACTCAATCTCGGAGTCGGGGGTCATGCCTCCTCCCACGTACACCTTCCCCTTGTAGGTGGCTGCCGTGAGAGCGCGGCGCTGAAAGGGTTGCTCAATAGACTGCCACTGGAGCGGGGTGCGCGTGAGATCAAGCATCAACGCCGTCCTGTGCCAGTCGGCCTCCTTTGCTGCCCCATTCATCTTCCAACCACCCACCACAATCAACTTGTCGCCGGCAACCACCACATCATGCGAGGATCGCCCCTCGGGAAGATCCGGAAGTGCAGCCCATTTTCGAGTCGCCGGATCGTAACAGGCACAGCTGACGAGCGAGTAGTGGTCTCCCTTTTCTTCTGGCTTGTTGCGCGGTTGCATGCCGCCAATCCGATAGATCTTTCCCTTGTGGGCAACCAGTCCCAACCCCTGGAGTTTGGGCCCCCCCGGCAACGCTTCCCATCGCGTGGGGGCGGCCAGGTTGAGTCGATGAAACGTGCCCAGCGTTGTCTCGGTGGAGTACGAGTGCGTCTTCCCCTTGTGCCCCCCGTAGACGTAGATCCAACCCTCGCAGGTCGTCGCTCCAAAACTGGATACCCCACAGGGGAGAGCGCGGAGGTCGCTCCGCGGTGAGATCTCCTCCGTGCGACCGAGGAGGGGCAGGGCGATCACCATCACCAGGGTGTACCCGTATCGATGCATGGGTTCTCTCCAATGGATTCAGGTCAGGTTCGTGCAGGGTGCAGGTGTCCCTGGACGCGGTTCAGGTTGTCTGCACTGAGTCTACTCGATGGCAGGCAATACTGTCAGCGCCGAGGTATTCGCGGTTGTTTCGGTAACGCGCTCGCGGGGTCGCCGCTCACCTCCGGCGGAAGCCGTTCGGTCGAGGTGCTTGGCGAAGGTGGTGGTGCCGAGTTTCCCGTACAGCCACACATCCCAAGGAGCAGAAAAATGAATGCTGTTCGGATCCACATGAGATTCGCTCCCGCTCAGTAGTTGCCCCAGAGGATCTCGCCGCCCGAGCGTGTGCCAAGCGCCTGGTAGGTCGTCTGATCGATGGAATTGCTGATAAAGCGGACCGATCCATCGCCAACCAGGAAGTTGGCACCGGCAGGGTGATCGCTGCGGAACGCTTGCAGCCGATTGAGCAGAGGAGTGGTCGGATTGATGGAGTTGAGCGACTCCTGGGTGCTCCCAAAGCTGTAGCTGGCATAGCCAAAGGCCCAGCTGGTGTTGCCGCCGCGCACCTTCCCTGCATACGGGCCGCTGGTAAAGGTGTAATCACGAAGTTGATACCCCATTTCACCCACCAGGAAGGTGGTGGAAGCGCCGTCGGTCAGGTCGGTAAGGCGTTTCCCCCGATCGAGAGCGGTCGGATTCCCTGTGGCGTTGCTTCGCACCAGCGCCCCATTGTCGGGCGGCGAGCCCCAGGCATCGTTGCTGCCGATGCAGGCGGCGTAGCTGGCGTAATGAGTGCTGTAGGCCTCGAAGGGAGCGGGAGGAGGTGCCATGGAGGGACACAGATAGATCGCCACGGGCAGGTTCGTCACCGTGTTGTTGGGAGGCGCGCTGGGGGGCAAGGAGGTGTCATAAACCCGGCGAATGTTGTCCTGCTCCACAAAGGGGAGAATGAGGGTGAAGGCACTTCCAAACGTGGGCGAATTGGCGGTCGGCAAGCACTGCTGGTTGTCGTGGTAGTTGTGCAAGGCGAGGCCGATCTGTTTCAGGTTGTTCTGGCAGCGAATTCGTCCAGCCGTTTCGCGGACTTTCTGGACCGCGGGCAGAAGGAGACCAATCAGGATCGCGAGGATCGCCATCACAACGAGTAATTCGATGAGGGTAAACCCTGGACGAGGTGGTCGCGCGCGCATGGCAACGCACTCCTTTCATGACGAAGGATTGCGAGGCGCATGGCGAGCGGATGGAGGGAACGGGGCAATTCCCGCGGCGGTGGCGTAGCTGCCTCAGGATTGGGATGAGACTGAGTCTCAGTCGCTTTTTTTATCCTATCCCCCTCCCTTCGTGCGTCAAGCAGCATTTGCCAAATATCGGTCCCTGCTTCTGCGAGCTGCCGCGCCAGGTTCTCTCTCCCTCTCGCACCCCAGACATCTACAATGAATCGAGGCGGGTGGCGGGTTGCTCTCGGTCTGTCCGGACAACTCCGTCGTCTGGCTCGTACTGAGAATGCTGGGTCGCCCCTGGCAAGGAACGCTTCTACGGGAGGAATCATCATGGGACGCTGGTTCCTGGTGCTTGGCGGGTGTCTGGTCGTTGGCCTGGCATTGTGTTTGTTCGCGGTTTCGCCTCTGCTCAACTGGCTCGATGAAATGAGTGCGTCCACCGGCTTTGCGCGGTTGCCTCTCAACGAGGTGGCGAGCAGCGCAGCTCCACTGCCGGACGCCGACGAGATGGAGAAGCTTGCGCGCACCAATCCGGTCAAATTCCTCGAAGAGTGTGAACGGCGCTACAACGAACTGGTCAAAACGGGTTACACGATGACGATGCAGAAGCAGGAGCGCCTGGAAGGCAAACTGCAGGAGGTGGAGCTCGTCGATGTCGCCTTTCGCGAAACACCCTACAGTGTGTATTTGAAATGGACACGGGGAGCACGCAAGGCCGAGGCCGTGGTGCTGGTCGCTGGCGAAAACAATGACAAGCTCCTGGTCAAACCCACCACCAAGCTGGCCTTTCTGGTGGGCGGAGTCGTGGAGCGCGATCCCGAGGGAGCAGACGCTCGGGCGTCGGGACGCTTTCCCTTGACCCAGTTTGGTCTGAAGAAGGGGTTGCAGCGCACCCGCGTGGGGTGGGAAGAGGCCGCGCGTGAGAAAACCCTGCATGTCGAGTATCTTGGGAAAAAGAAGGTCAAGGAGGCCGGAAATCGCGAGTGTTATGTGCTGCATCGAACCAGGTACAAACAACCCGAAACCGATGGGGTAACCGACCTGACCATCTACATCGATGTGGAAACGTGGTTTCAGGTGGGAGTGCTGGCCAAGGGAGCGGAGGGGCAGACGATCGGTGAATACTTCTTCCGCGACATTCGTCTGAATCCGGATTTCTCCAGGGATCAGTTCACGCGCAAGGCGTTGCAGCCGTGATCCCTGGCGTGGATCCAGACTGTTGCTGGCCCCATCCTCTGTGTTCCAGGGAGTGTTCTCCTGATGTTGCGAATCGGTTTCGGTGGCGTCCTGGCGTTCCTGGTGCTTACCACCGCGCGGATGCAGGCGGCCGAGGAGGCGCCCAAAAGTCGCACCTTCAGATTCACGTACGCCGCCACGCTCAGTGGACTGCCGCCCGCCAGGAATGTGCGTATCTGGCTCCCCATTCCCCCCACCACTGCCGAGCAGGATGTCAAACTCCTCTATCACACCTTCCCTGTGAAGGCTGACCAGGGAGCCGATCCTGTGTACGGGAACAAGATGTTCTCTCTGGAATCGCCCACGGGATCGGATGGCACCATCCACCTGGAAGCCACCTACCTGGTTACACGGCGGGAAGTGAAAGGCGCGCTTAACGATCGGGACACCGATGCCGACAAGGTGAAACGGTTTTTGCAGCCCGACACCCTGGTGCCGATCGATGGCAAACCGCTGGAACTCCTCAAGGGCAAGACCCTCCCCACGGACACCATGGAGAAGGCACGGGTGCTTTATGACGTGGTCAACAACCACATGAAGTATGACAAAAGCAAGCCGGGCTGGGGTCGAGGCGATTCGGCGTGGGCCTGCGACAGCCATTTCGGCAATTGCACCGATTTTCACAGCCTCTTCATCTCACTGGCCCGAGCCCAGAAGGTGCCGGCACGCTTCGAGATTGGCTTCAGCATCCCGACCAGGAAAGGGATGGGCGAGGTCACCGGCTATCACTGCTGGGCGTTTTTCCGGCCTTCCGACAAGGGGTGGGTCCCGGTGGATATTTCGGAGGCCAACAAGGATCCGAAGTTGAAGGATTACTACTTCGGTAATTTGACCGCCGATCGGATCACCATGACGACCGGGCGCGATCTCACGCTGGCCCCTGCCCAGAAAGGGCCGGCGGTCAACTTCCTGGTTGCTCCCTACGCCGAGGTGGATGGCAAGCCGGTTCCCGCCGACAGGATCAAGATGAAGAACCACTACGAGGACGTGAAGTAACCACCCAACTCCGCGCAAGAGAGGAGCCGGGAGGAATCGAGGTCTCATCCTCGACCACTCCCGGCTCCTCTTCATTCCTGGGAGAAGAATACGCTCAATCCTTCTTCACCGCCGGTTTGGGGAGAGGCGGAACGGGATCCACTCCGCGCGGGCCGCCGCGCGGGCCGATGGCGGGCGGCGGCGGCAATTCCTTGCTAAAGCTCTCGATCGGGAGGATCAGGGTGCGATCGATCTTGCCATTCTTCGTCACCTCGTAGGCAATGCCGTACTCGATGCCAAACTGAGTGCCGTAACGCACCTTCGGAAAGTCGCGTGGCGGCGGCGGGGGAAAAGCTGCCAGGCCGCCCTTTTGCGCCGGCACTGCTGGTTGCGGCTGAACGGCAGGCTTGACCCTGATCGCCGGCTTGATGGGCAACGGTTTCACCAGCGCACCCGGCTTCACGGGGAGGGCAGGACCAAGGGGCTTGATCGGACGGATCGGTGGCAGACGCGGATCATCGATCTCTGCGCCTCCGCCATACTTGTAAGCCCCATCGGTGAGAGTGGTGCGGAAATGGATGCGCAGCCGTTCCCGATCCGGCAACCAGGTGATGTAGAACAGTTCGCTTTTCTCGCGCGGGCCAGTAACCTTGTCGCCTTGCTTGAGTACCTTGTTGGCCGCATCGCTCATGGCGGCGTCGATCTTCTTCGCTTGCTCGCTTTCCCATGTCGCATGGCGTTTCTTGATGTCGGCGAGCACCTCGGTGATCTTGAACGGATAGGCGGGGGTTCCATCGAGGCGAGTCATGTTGGTGGCGACAAACCCCTCCTCGGCCGGCGCCCCATCGCCATCGTTGACCTCCACCTCCACCAGCGCATACGGCACGTCGATCTTCCACTGTTGCACCGTCTGTGCGTTCGCCATGCTCAACTGCGGATAGACCTTGATACGATCCCCTTTTTCGCCCACATGCACATTCAATCGGGTGATGAGCGGATTCTTTTCCACCGGGACATAGACCCAGCGGTAACTGTTGCCGTTCACGCTGAATCCCATGGCATCCTGGGGTCCGCTGCGGCCCTCATGCCCCATCTTGGCCGCCACATCGCTCACGAGCAAACCAACGACCTTCCCCTTCATTGGTTCATATTTGCGATGGGGAATGAAGCTGGCTCGGTCCTTGATGACATCAACGGTTGTGATCGGGGCCGGCGCGGCAGAGACCAGCGCGACACCGATTCCCGCCAGCAACACAACGGCGACGGTTCCGCCCAGGTGACGAGTCATCGTCAAACTCCTTGGGAGCGAATCTTGTTTCATGGACAACGCATGGAGATTAAGATACTCGGTCTGTCCCGCGCGGGCCAATGAGAATTCCTCCTCCCAGGGACCTGGCGTTCCGCCGAGCAAGCAACCGAAGCGACGAATTGCTCTGGGAGGACTGGGACAAGGGGGCAAAGATGACTACCCAGGTGTTCGAGGCGCACCATGCTACTCGATCACTCGACTTCCCCTCGCACTCAGCAACCATCAACTCGGGAGGGTGTTTGTCCATGCGCATGATCGCTCTGAGCCTGTGCATTCTCGGGGTTGGGATCGGCGCGTTCGCACAGGGCGCCGAACAGAAGAAGCCGAACATTGTGGTGCTGGTCGCCGACGACCTTGGCTACGGCGAATGTGGCTGTCAGGGGGGCAAAGATATCCCCACCCCCCACATCGATTCGATTGCCAAAAATGGAGTGCGCTGCACCAATGGCTATGTTTCCTGTCCGGTTTGTAGTCCCACGCGCGCGGGGTTGATCACGGGGCGCTATCAGCAACGATTTGGCCACGAATTCAATCCGGGGCCGCCCCAGCAAGCGGAGAAGAACTTTGGTCTGCCGCTCACGGAAAAGCCCTTCCCGACCTATCTGAAAGAGGCCGGCTATGTGACCGGGATGGTGGGGAAGTGGCACCTTGGCTATCGCGACGACTATCAGCCGCCCAGGCGGGGTTTCGACGAATTCTTTGGCTTCCTCGGGGGGGCTCATCCCTATCTGCCCAATCGGCCGACCCCCGCGAATCCCATCATGCGCGACGGAAAAGCCGTGGAAGAGAAGGCGTATCTCACCGACGCCTTTGCTCGTGAGGCGGCCGCGTTTATTACCAAACACCAGAAGGAGCCGTTCTTCCTCTATCTGCCGTTCAACGGCGTGCATGCTCCGATCCAGCCAGCACCCAGGCATGCGGGATTGTTTGGGGACATCAAGGATGAAAAAAGAAGAAAGTTCGCGAGCATGTTGACTGCTGTTGATGAGGCAGTCGGAGTGGTGCTCGACACCTTGAAGAAAACGGGCACGCTCAACAACACGTTGGTGTTCTTTATCAGCGATAATGGCGGTCCCACCAAACAGACCACCTCGCGCAACGATCCGTTACGTGGCTTCAAGGGCCAGGTCTTCGAGGGCGGCATTCGCGTCCCCTTCCTGGTGCAGTATCCGGGCCACCTGCCTGCCGGCAAAACCTATGAACAACCGGTGATCGCCCTGGACATCCTCCCCACGGCGCTGGCCGCCGCCGGGGGGAAGGTGCCAGAGAAGATCAAACTCGACGGCGTGAATCTGTTGCCTTACCTCCAGGGCGAGAACAAGAAGGCGCCTCACGAAATCCTTACCTGGCGCTTTGGTCAACAATGGGCCATTCGCAAGGGAAACTGGAAACTGCTCAAGACCGGCAAGATGGCGCCGATGCTCTTTGACCTGTCGACCGATCTCGGTGAAAGCAAGGATCTGGCGGCCGACAAACCCGAGATCGTCAAGGAACTTCAGAAAGACTACGACGCCTGGAATAGCCAGTTGAGCAAACCGCTCTGGCAACGACCGCGCCAGCAGTGAGTGCCTCGGGGGCGTGGCCGATGCGGGTTTCTGCTGCGCCCCCTGGTTGCTCGCTCCGGATAGTGACGTAGACTGGAGAGAGGGGAAGGCATCACACCGGCGTGCGCTTTCCCCACCCTCCGCGACCGGGTAAATCACCGTCATGAGCGAGCCCGAGCAGTGCCAGGCACTCCTGGAGCGTGTCCGCGCTGGCGACGAGGAGGCCGCCCGCCAACTGTACGATGCCAACATCGATCGCCTCCTTCCCCTGGTACGCAGGCGGCTGAGCCAGCGCCTGGCCCGCCGGGTCGATCCGGAGGATATCGTGCAATCCGTGTTTCGCACCTTCTTTCATCGGGTCAAGGAAGGTCAGTTCCGGATCGCGGACACCGACAGCCTCACGCGCCTGTTGATGCGCATCACCGTGCGCAAAACGCTCCATCAGGTGGCCTATCATCTGGCGGCGAAACGCGATCCCCGCCTGGAGGCGAGCAGCGAGGCGGGGACCGAACTCGACCTGGCACAACTCCTTACCCTTCCCCCCACCGACGAGGCCGCTCTGATCTTTCTCGATCAATTCGAGCATTTTCTGGCTGCCCTGCGCCCCGAGGATCGGCGCATTCTCGAACTGCGACTGGCGGGGCGCACCAACGAGGAAGTGGCACAGCAACTCGGCACCTATGATCGCCGGGTTCGGCGTGTGATCGAACAGGTGCGCGCCCTGGCAGAAGCCGAAGGGTTGCTCTGATTGGTGCACGCTGCGCCCACCGGATCCGCTTGCCAGGGCGACGGGGCAACCGGTATCGTGTGTGGGGGAAGACAGGCGAGTCTGGCGACCTCTGGCGGAGGATGTCCATGCGACGCGGCAGTACAGCTTTTCTCGCGCTCAGCACTCTGGTTGTCCTGGTTGCCCCGGTGCGGGCGGACAGGTCCTCTGCCTCGGTTCTCGCGGGGCAGGTGCTTGGCCTTTTTCAGCGGCACTGCCTGGAGTGCCACGGACCACGCGCGACTGAGGCGCCGCGGTTGCTCGACCGGACCGAACTGGTGGAAAGCCTGAAGGCGCTGGTGCCGGGGCGCCCCGAGGTTTCCGAACTGAACGACTTTGTCGCCGGCGGGATCATGCCTCCCGGGCTACGGCCCAAGGTCAGCCGCGCCGAGCAGCTGCTGGTGCGCGACTGGATCCTTGCGGGTGCTCCCGCGCTGGCAGGCGAAAACTACATCCTCGGTCTGATCGCCGCGGACAGTGCGGCACAAAAACCTACTGACCTCCCTTTTATCCGTTATTTCAGCCTGAACCACCTCCTCGCGGCCGGGAAAACAAGTCAGCAGCTCGAGAAACAGCGGTCACACCTCACCGATCTGCTGCGCCATCTTTCCGGGCAGAATGCCGACCTCCTGACCGCGCTCGATCCTGCTGGCACCGTCTTTCGCTTTGACCTGCGCAGGCTCGGGTGGGACCGCAAACCGCTGAACATCGTGGACTTTATTAAATCTCCAGATGGAAAAAGTCGCCTGACCACGACGGATCAGAAGGGCGATCCGACGCTGTACGACCTCCTCTTGCTGGATTATCCCTATGCGCTCCTCCCACGCCAGAGCGAGGTCTTTTCCACGGTGGCCCGCACCTATCTGCGCAGCGGTCAGTTGATCCGCCCGATCCCCTATGTCCGGGGAGACTGGTTCCTGGCGGTGGCCTCGCAGGGGGCACTCCACGAATTGTTGCTCAATAAAAAGTCCGAGCTTCCGCTCCCCGGAGGGGCGCGCGAACTGTATGACGCCCCGATCGATCTGGTGCAGGCGCAGGCGGAGCTTGGTTTGCTGATTCCGCGCGAGGCACTGAAACGCGACCTGGCGGGGAAGAAATTTGGCAAGGAGTCGCTGGACCGGCTCACCGAGGGGAAGACGGTGTCACGCATTGTGTGGGAGCGGGCGTTTCCCGCCGTCGTTGCCGAACTGAATCTGGGAGTGCCGATCTATCCGGATGATGGCATCCTCACCGACGACTCCCCCCGGGCTCAGCCATTCGCGGTCGAGATCAAAACGCGCGAGGTGAAAAGCAATCGCTTCACCGCAACCTTCCAGGTGGATGATGAACTCAAGATTTACGTCGTCAACAGCGCGCAGGACCGGATCTTTCTGGAAGTGCAGATCACGACCGACAAGGGGAAGAAGTTTCGCCTGACCAAGCCAGTCGCCCTGGCCCCCGGCAAAAGCTGGGAGTACCCCGAGGAAGGGCATCTGATATTCCGCGACGATGATGTGGGGAGCATTACCATCACCGTCTTTGCGAGCAAGACCGAGTTCAACGAGGCGCAGTGGTTGCGTGATCCAGCGAAGCCGCCCGTGCTGCTCGATCGACTCGTGCACCGCTTTTATGAGCTGGATGACAGCGGACAACTCAGGCCCGGCACCGACTCGGGGCAGATGGTACGGCAGTCACTCAAGATCGAGATTCGACCCAAGCCCTGAGCACGAGGACGGTCAAACCACCCCTTCGCTGGTCTCCCGGATGAGCTGATCGACAACGTCCTTGTAATCGCCGGTTCGCTCGAAAGTGGCGAGCTGGCGATCAGCGCTGGTGCCGCCTTCAAGGATCTGAAAGGCGTATTCAATCTCCTTGCGGCTTCCCAGTTCGTCGATCACATCGGCAATGAACCACTCAATCAACTCACGAATCAGCTGGCGCGCAGGCTGCTGCTCCTGCTTGCCCAGGTCGAGCAACTTGCCATCCAACCCATAGCGGACGGCGCGCCACTTGTTCTCCTCGATGAGGGTGTAGGGATACATGCGGAAGGTGAGATTATCGCGGCGCAACTTCCACAACTTGGCGATGATCGCCTGGAAGAGAGCGGCGATGCAGACCGCCTCATCGACACGGGTGCAGACGTCGCACACGCGAAACTCCAGCGTGGGATACTTCCAGTTCGGCCGGGCATCCCACCACAGCTTGGTGCCATCCGGGACCGAGTTGGTGCGCACCAGCGTATCCACCAGCATCTCCAGGTCCGCCCAGGACTGAAATGCTGGCGGGATCCCCGAGCGCGGGAAGTGGCGAAAGATGATGTTGCGGTACGATTTTAACCCGGTGTTACGGCCCATCCAGAAGGGCGACGAGGTGGACAGGCAGAGGACATGCGGGATGAAGTAACGTGACACATTCATGGCATCGATGAGAAATTCGCGATCCTCGATGCCAATATGCACATGGGTGCCAAAGATCAAAAGCTGCTGTGCGAGATCTTGCATATCCTGTTTGACACCCAGGTAGCGTTCAAACGGGGTGATTTCCTGGGTGATCCACGAGGAGAAGGGGTGCGTCCCCGCGGCGGCGATCTTGAGATTATTGCGGGCGGCCAGGTCGATGATACTGCGGCGCAGGCGGATCAACTCCGCTTTCGCCTCGGCCGGGGTGCGGCAGATCTCGGTGCCCACCTCCACCATCGATTGATGAAGCTCCGCCTTGACCTGCTCGCGCAGGGTCAGACGCCCTTCTTCCAGAATCTGGGTGATGTACGACCGCAGCTCGCGCGTGACCGGATCGATGATCTGATATTCTTCCTCGATCCCGATCGTCAGGGACGGAGCCTTCATGCGGAGGATCCTTGGCACGACAGGGAAGTGAATGGTGCTCAGCGCGGTTCGACCAGAAAGGTGGGAACCGTCGAGCCACCGCCGGCCGTCACGTTGAGGAGCGGATCAGTGGCGATACGAGTCAAACAACCATCCACATACTCGCCATAGGAAACAAAGGGGGCAGTGTCCAGCAGACGATCGGCGATGTGAACGCGGCCCGCCTCGAAAGCCGGGAACGGTTCGCTGGGCAAGCGCACCCGATCCTGCACCACGTGGGGCGACTTCAGCGCCGTCAACACTGCCTGCTCCCACTCCGCGCCGTTGACGGTCCACCCCAGCACAATCCCCTTGCCCCCATAATCATCGTTGGGCTTGAGCACAAAGCGTTCGCGATTCTCAAGAATAAACGGGATCAGATCGATGGCCTGGTCGCCAAACGTGGAACGTCGTTCTTCCACCACGCGGGTCCAGGGGATGTGCGCGGCGATGCGCTCCTGCTCCTCGGCGCCAAACAGGTGCGCGTTGCGCTCGTCGGAGAGGACCGCCAGGCTCGCCTTCTTGTACAGCATCTTGCAGCGGAAGGGATTCACCATGCACACCGCGCCGTCGGCCACCGCCCGCACCACAGGATGATTGACTCCTCCGCGTTCCAGGAGTTCGCTGATGAGAACACGCTTGTAAATCAGCGTGATATGATAATCCCCCGCCATCAGTCGACCGTCGCGATACTCCACCTCGCGCGGATCGACAATGCGACAGGGGAGCCCAACCGAGTGAAAATACTGCTCGAACAGGACGAACTCGCTGAAGGTGGGAACTTCGCGCCAATCAAGAATGGCAATGCGTGGCCGGTCCGTGCTTCCGCCCCAGTGGTGGAAGGCGTCGCGCAGGACGTGAAGCACGCCCGGACGCGCCGGGAGGGGAATCACCTGATAGCGCCGTTGAAAGGCCGCCATGATGGGCAAGGCCAGAAACACCTCGGCGAGCACATCGGTGTAGGCCGGTGCGGCAGGGGTTTCGGCGTTGTATTCCGTGAATTTCAACTCGTCCTCGGCGACGAAAAAAGCATCGAGACGCGAGGTGGGCATGGGGCAGGGATAACCCGGATCGAGGGCGAGCAGGTGCTCCTCGGTTTCGCTGAGCCGGAATTGCTGGCGAAACGTGGCGTTGCCCATCGCCGCCTGGTGGATGGTGGTGAAGGCACGCATCAGTGGACGCACACGCTGGCGGAGAAAGCGATACTGCGCGGGGGTCAGAAAGCGCGGCCGCAGAACGGTACAGAGCGGCCTTGTTCCAAATCCCAGCCCTCGGCGTTGCTGTAATTCGTCCAGGAGGGCCTGCGAGGCACCGGCAAGTTGATCATTGAACAGATCGTGGTAGTGGCTGATGGCGTCGGCTAGCAAGGGCCATTCTCCGCGCGGACAGGATTGGCGAGTTCTCTGGCGTGAATTCTACAGCCCCAGTCCGCCGCGAGGAGAGGAGCGCTCAGTGGGGGCGGGCGGCCCCGGGATACCAGTAAGGGCCAATCGGCATTGTCTTGCGCTGGACGACATACCGACCGGACCGAAAGACGATCGGTTCGGTCCAGGGATAGCGGGAGCGAAAGCTCCTGGGGAAGTGCGCAGGGAGAGCAGGCGGATCCGCGGGATCACCCGGTGCGGTGCTCGCGCGACCCAGCCCTGTGGCGCGCAAGTCGCTGACAAGGTAGCGGGCGGAACAATCCCTGTTTACCAACGCCAGAAAAGCCCCGGGATCGCTCGGGCAGTAATGGGAGTGGAGATAGGCCACGTAGGGCGAGCCGACGTCGAGATCGAGGTCCAGCAGGAGCGGGCGGGTGTTCAGGTGGAAACAGAGGACGTCGTTGCCGTGGACCTTCTGGGTGCGCAGATAGTCTTCCACGCGGGCCAGGTCCTGCCAGTCGGTGCGCGCCAGATAATCATCCATCGCCAGCAAATCGCGAAGCTCGGCATTGCTCGATTCTCGCAGGCAGCGCGACCAGAGTGCCAGTCGTTCGGGAACGCGGAGGGGGTGACAGGCGACGACCCATCCGCCGAAGAGCAAACCGGCAGCCCAGTGGAGACCGGGGCGCCGCGCGGAGGGAAGCGCGGTGACAAGCAGCGGCATGGCGAGGAGGAAAGTCGGCACGAACACATAGAGATGAGGCACCTGGAGCAGGAGCGCCTGGAGCAACCACGCCAGCGTCAGGATGGCAAAGAGGGCACGTGCCACCACGCTTTCTCGATCCTTGCGCCAGCTCTCCCGCATGGCCAGAAATCCCAGTGGAAAGAGCGCCAGATGCAACAACGACCACGGGAAGAACCGTTGTTCGAGTTTGAAGAGCATGAAGCGTCGCAACCCCCAGCTGGGGACAACCACCTGCTGATATTCCGGCATCCAGTGCAGCACAAGATCGAGAAAATAGGGCCAGCTGCCCGTTCCCATCAACCAGGCGATCCCCAGGGCACCGACGACCACTCCGCCGAGGAGCACCCCCAGGCCATCACACGCGAGTGACGTCCAGGTGGCACCCCGGCGCCGCAGCAATACCCAGCCCCAGAGCAGCACGGGTAAGCCGATCACGACGATAAACGGTTTGATCCAGAATCCACACGCCCAGAACATCCCTTCCAGGAGTGACCGCCGCATGCCCATGCACTCAGAATGGACCACCGCCTGAATGCGCAGGCGAAAAGCGAGCAGGGCAAAGAGCAGCATCCAGGTATCGCGCTGGCAGTGGCACACCTCGCTGGTGGAGAAGTAGAAGGCGTAGCACCAGACGGCCAGCCACAAATGGAGAGTCCGGCTACGCTCGGCGACAAAGGGCAAGCGCACCAGGAGCGCGACGATCGAGGTCACGACGAGCAGATCGGCCAGGCGCAGCACCTCGCTGCTCCATCCGAACAGGCTGCGGATGAGCAGGTGAATCCAGACGATTCCGGGGAGATTGGAGTCGAAGACCTCGCGATAGTGAACCCCACCGCGGAGAACGGATCGTGCACAGAGATCGTAAAAGCCGGCATCGGGAGTGAGAGGGGCACGCAGGAATAAAGGGATAAAAAGGATAAGTATTATCTGCAAAAGCAGCCAGGCGAGTCCTTCATTCACACGGGACCAGCTCAGGAAGCGAAAACGAACCGCAGGGGTCGACGCAAGTTGGCCAACGCTCATGGTGATCTCAGGCGGGTGAGTCTCGGGGCGGATCCAGTGAACTCTAGCATGCGCAACGCGGTCGTGGCGGTTGAGCGTGCTGCTCCTGCGGAGGATTGCTGCGGCTGGGGTGAATTCCGCTAGCATCCACCTGTCGCTGCCTTACAATCAGTTCCGCCAGATACTGAGGGTTGCCGACTGTTCGAGGGCAAAGGTGCTGCCATGGGTAAGGGTGTGCGTTCGCTGTTCTGTCTGCTTGGGTCGGTTGGAATGCTCGCCGGAGCGGTTTACTGGCAGGAGACACCGCGCTCTGCCGAGGATGCCTCGCAGCCTCTGCCCGCGGTGCAGGCGAGCGGTCCGCGTTTCTGGAAGGGGAATTTGCACACCCATTCCTTCTGGAGCGATGGCGATGATTTCCCGGAAATGATCGCCGACTGGTACAAACGCCACGGCTACCACTTTCTGGCGCTGACCGATCACAACGTTCTGGCCGAGGGCGAGCGCTGGATGGATGTTCCTGGTGAGGAGAGCCCGCGTGGCAAGGCGCTGAAGAAGTATCTGGTGCGTTATGGCGAGCGCTGGGTGGAGCAGCGCACGCTGGAGAAGAAGGCTCAGGTGCGTCTGAAGCCCTTGCGTGAATTTCGCAGTCTGCTGGAGGAACCAGCGCGTTTTCTGTTGATCCCGGCGGAGGAGATCACTCATAAATTTGCCAAAGCGCCCGTTCACATGAATGCGCTCAACCTGCGCGATGTGGTGCGGCCGCTCAATGGCGACGGCGTGGCGGAGACCATTCAGGTCAACATGCGCAGCGTGGCCGAGCAGCGCAAGCGCACGGGTTGGCCGATGATCGCGGTTCTCAATCACCCGAATTTCCAGTGGGGGGTGCGTGCCGAGGATGTGGTCTTGACCGAGGAAGTGCGCTATTTCGAGGTCTTCAACGGACACCCGGGGGTGAAGAACTATGGCGATGCGACCCACGTCAGCACCGAGCGCATGTGGGATATTCTGCTGGCCCTGCGCCTGGGGAAACATCGTTTGCCGATCATCTATGGCCTCGCAACCGACGATGCCCACGGTTATCACACCTTTGGCGTGGGCAAGGTGAATCCCGGGCGCGGCTGGGTGATGGTGCGTGCGCCTTTTCTCAGTGCCGAGGCGATGGTGCACGGTCTGGAAGCGGGCGATTTCTATGCTTCGACCGGGGTGGTTCTGAAGGACATCCGCCGCGTGGACCGAGAGGTTCGCCTGAGCATTCAGCCCGAAAAGGGAGTGAAGTATCGCACGCAATTCATTGCCACCTCGCGGGGGACCTCGCTCGCCTCGGAACCCTATCTCGACAAGGACGGCAAACCGCTCCCCGTCACGGGGCGATTCAGTGCGGAGATTGGGAAGGTGGTGGCGGAGTCGGAGGATCTGAATCCGGTCTACAAATTCACGGGCGAGGAGTGGTATGTGCGCGCCAAGGTGATTTCCACCAGGCCGCATCCCAATCCTTTTGCCAAGGGCGATGTGGAGGTCGCCTGGACGCAACCATTTGTCCCGTGAGCCGGGCGGGGTGTCAGGGCCTCGTCGCCGATCCGCCTGACATGCACCCGTCCTTGCCTGGGGTTGTTCCCCGATGCCGTCGCCCCAGGCGGCCCATACACTTCGCTGAGACAGGCGAGGGGTGGGTCAGGATCCGGGGTCAGGCAGAAGCGAGGATGCGTGGTGCAGCCGCTCAAGATCTTGTTTCTCAGTGCGGAGGTGGCTCCGTTCGCCAAGGCCGGCGGACTGGCGGATGTCTGTGGTTCCCTGCCCAAGGCGCTGGCAGCCCTGGGGCACGATGTTCGCGTGGTCATGCCCGCTTATGCGCCCATCGAGGCGTCGTATCATTCCGGTCAGGGAACCATCCGCAGTCACCCCGTAACCTTGCAAGTGCCGATGGGCTATGGCACCGTTCCCGCTGGGGTACTGGAAGCAACGCTCCCCGGGAGCAAAGTGCCAGTTTACTTCATCGCCGAGTGGCATCGCTTCGCCAGCCGAGCTTTCTTTTATGGCTACTGGGACGATCCGCAGCGGTTCGCCTTCTTCAGCCGGGCCGCGCTGGACCTGATGATCGCGGCTCTGGGATGGCGGCCTGATGTCATCCACGCCCACGACTGGCATGCCGCTCCAGCAGTGACATGGCTGGCGACCGCGGGGCAGGCCGATGGTCGCTATGCCAACATCCCAACGGTTTACACCATCCACAACCTGATGCACCAGGGGACCGCGCCGTGGGAGATCTTCCACGACATGGGCATTCTGACCCATGGTCTGAAAGAGGAGCATTATGGCGAGGTCAACTGGATGGCGCGAGGGATCTACCATGCGACGATGATCACCACGGTCAGCCCGACCTATGCCCGGGAAATCATGGGGTGGGAAGGCGGGAGCGGGCTGGATGCGCTGCTGCGCCACCGAAGTTTTGACGTCCATGGCATCCTCAACGGCCTGGATTACGAGGTGTGGGATCCGACGAGGGATCCGCACCTGGTAGCCCCGTTTGATGCCGCGCGGCTCGACCAACGTCAGCACAACAAGCGTGTCTTGCAGGAACGCTTCCGCCTCCCCCAACGCGACGATCTCCCGTTGGTCGGTATGGTGACACGCCTGGATCGGCAGAAAGGGCTGGACATCACTGGCCACGTGCTTCATCTCCTCCTGAACAACTTTGCCGGCGAGGCCCAGTGCGTGGTGCTCGGCGCGGGGGCCCAGCACTATGTGGACATGCTGGAGCACCTGGCCGGCTATCATCGCGACAGGCTGAGCATCTTCATCGGCTACGATCCCGGTCTGGCTCCGCTCATCTATGGCGGGAGCGATCTCTTCCTGATGCCGTCGCTCTTTGAGCCCTGTGGGTTGGGGCAGCTGATTGCCATGCGCTACGGCTCCTTGCCGGTCGTGCGCGCCACGGGGGGGTTGGCCGACACCGTTCGCCATGGCGTGACGGGGTTCACCTTCCAGTATTACAGCAGCGATGACTGCTGGAACGCGTTGAAGGAAGCGCTCTACATCTACCATGTGGATCGCGAGAGTTGGCAAGCGATGCAACGCACGGGGATGGCCAACGATTATTCCTGGGTGAGTTCGGCACGCGCCTATCAACAGGTCTATGAATGGGCGATCGCCCGTGTTCGCGGCTGGTAAGTCCCCTCTCGCCGGGATCCCCCGATGCCATGTTCCTCATGGCGATCGTTCTGTGCGGGATCAGGAAGCTCCTGCTGCAAACCCGCACACTTACTCGCCGAGCAAGTGGTGGTATGCAGAGGGAGGCTTGACCGATCTCCCCAAGCGCCCAGTTTTCGTAATTTACCAAGACACTGACACTTGGCACGCGGGTTGCTCTCTCCTCCTCAGGAACAGACAGGCTCCGAGGTAGCCACTCTTCCCTACCCCAGCCGGGGAGGACCCTACCTCCCTCTGTGGAGGTGTTCGTCATGTATGCCACGCGTGTCCTCTTGCTGGGACTCTGCGTTCTTCTGGCAACAGGAGGACTCCCCTCGACGGGCAGGGCAGCCGACGAAGATCCCTGGAAATGGTCCTGGCATCAGGTCGATGACAACGGGAAGGTCACGCTGCACCTGTATGTGTTCTGGTCGAAGACTTGCCACCGCTGCGAGGAGGCGATTCCCTTTGTACAACGGATGGAACGGCAATACCCCTGGCTGAAAGTGCACTGGTACGAGATCACTGGTTATCCGGCGAACCGCGAACTGTACCAGCGCATGGCTCAGAGCCTTGGGGTCACTGCCGGGCAGGTCCCCGCCTTCTTCTACTGCAAGCAGATGCAGATTGGGTACGACTCCTATGAAACGCACGGGGAGAGGATTGAAAAAGGGTTGATCCGCTGGCACCAGGCGCTCGAAGAGCACTACAAAAAACGCTCTGCCGCGCCATCCCCCGCCAGCGCCACTCTGTTCACTGCGATCTTCCTCCAGCCGCCGGATCTGGAGGAAGGTCGCTCCCCCGCCGAACCGCCTGATTTACCGATCGATCTGCCACCCGACAAGGAGGATTCGGCCGTCACCCTCCCCTGGTGGGGAAAGGTCGATGCTGCCTCGTTGTCCCTCCCTGCGTTGACCCTGGTGCTCGCAGGGTGTGACGCATTCAACCCCTGTGCGTTCTTTGTGCTACTCTTCCTGCTTAGCATGATGGTTCACACGCACAGTCGGTCACGCATGCTGCTGGTCGGGGGAGTGTTTGTCTTCTTCTCCGCGCTGGTTTATTTCCTGTTCATGGCGGCCTGGTTGAACCTCTTTTTCGTGATCGGTCACCTGAGGCTGATCACCACGGTGGCTGGCCTGCTCGCGGTGGGGGTTTCTGTCGTCAACATCAAGGACTATTTCTGGATGGGGCAGGGCGTATCCCTGTCGATTCCTGAGCCGGCGAAGGCGGATCTGTATCGCCGGATGACCGGATTGATTCGCACCGGGGGAACGGTGGCCCTGCTGGGGAGTACCGTGGTCCTGGCGGCGACGGTGAACCTTTATGAACTGCTGTGCACTTCCGGTTTTCCGCTCGTGTACACGCGCGTTCTTACCCTGCACCAACTTCCCACCGTGGTGTACTACCTTTACCTGGTGTTCTATAACGTGGTGTACGTGGTTCCCCTGGCCCTCATTGTGGGCATCTTCGTGGTCACCTTTGGCTCACGCAAGTTGAGCGAGTACGAGGGGCGAGCGCTGAAGTTGCTCTCCGGGATGATGATGCTGGTATTGGGGATACTGCTTGTCGTGCAGCCCGAATGGCTCAGCACGGTAGGCGGGGCGATCCTGACTCTCGTGGGGGCGATCAGCCTGACCGCCCTGGTGATGCTGGTCGACCATCTCCACCCTCTGTCAAAA
The DNA here is from genome assembly GCA_029777335.1 of Planctomycetota bacterium. GTDB lineage: Bacteria > Planctomycetota > Planctomycetia > Gemmatales > Gemmataceae > JAKOSN01. The sequence continues at coordinate 64,128 of JAKOSN010000250.1, read as the reverse complement.
ACCCCCAGGGCGTCGTGACGCGACCAACAACAAACCCCACCTGCGATCTGTCGCAAGTGGGGTTTAGAGTGGAGGCGCGGGGATTTGAACCCCGGTCCCGTGGCACCTTGGTGCCAGCTTCTACGTGTGTAGTTTGTCCTCTTCGATGGGCCGCAATCTTGCGACGGCGCCCACCACGTTCGCTCACGTCGCTTCCGACAAACAGGACGCAACGCTCGCTATCCGGTTGTGGATTTAGCTATTACCGCCACCGGTGCAACCTTACGGTTTCTGGCAACAGCGATCCTGATTTGACGACCGAACCCGAAGCTCTCAGGCGAAGATCCGGGACTCGGGGCTCCTTTTATTAGGCAGCCATGGAGAACTGCGGTTCAGCAGTTATGAGTGTGATCAGCTTTTAACGTGGCCAACTGATCAACCACGACACGCCACCAACACCTTAGTATCCGCGGTCGAAACCAATTCGCCCCCGGAAGAGAAGTAACCCTTTCTCCACTCCCATTCTACTCGATGCGCCCCCCGGCCGACAAGGGGAGTCAGGACACCGATACGCCAAGGAATGTTGCCAGAACTTCCTTTCTCTTCCAGAGATAACTCCCCAGCATCAGCACCAGTGGAATCACCAGCAACGCGGCCAGGACCGATGCCGCCGGATTACTCCAGGCCGCAGGAGAGAGGATCCAGAGATCATCCGGGCCGCTCCTGGCGAAGGTTCGCGCGTACGCCACCAGATGCCCATTGGTCCAGCTCCACTCCGCCGAATGCTGCGCATTCATGCAGTGCGGATTGATCGTCACCCCGAGGGTTTGCACCAGCACTCCCAGCACCGCTGTGAGAAGCAGGATTCCCCGAGGCCACCCTGTTGTCAGCCGAGCCGATACCGATCCGAGCAGAGCAATCCAGATCGGCACCAGCGGAAGAAGAAATCGTGGCCCCCAGCTGAGCCCACCCCCCCAGTCGTACCACCGCCCATAGACCCCCAGATAGATCGCCGTCAAAGCAATGACCAGGATCGTCTCCGCACGACAGGTGCGCCAGAGTTCGCGCATCAAAAGGAGCGGAACGAGGACGACTGGAGCAAAGAACAGCAGACCCTTGCCGGGGCTGAAGAGAAGCCCACTAACTCCGCTCCAGAGCGGAGTGCTAAAAGTCTCGTAGGCGTTCTGATAGCCAAAGTTCCACGGCGACCCCCAGCGCAGCACGTTGACCGCCAGCGTTCCCGCGGTCCCCAGAGCAATCCCTGCCAGACAGAAGAACCCGGCCCAGAATCGCTCCATCCCGGTTCGGTTCATGCTCAAGCCCACAAACACAAGGATGGCAGCGGCATTCAGGACAAACGAGGGCCGCGCCAGGATCCCCAGACAGCAGGCGAGTGCCAGCGCGAGAATCTGCGGGGGGGCCGGTTGGCGACGCCATCTTGAGACGGAAACAAAGGCAAGCAAGAGAAAAAAAGTCTCAAATACCTGGGCAAAGATGGTTTTGGCATAGACCCCCAGGGGCGTCGCCCAACCGGCGGTCAGCGTGAGCAGGAGGGCCATTCCGGGAGGAGTGCCTTGACGTCGCAACCAATCGTGGAGCAGAACCAGCGTCGCAGCGACAAAGAGCGGGCCCAGACACGAAACTGTCAGAAACACCGACCAGTTCGTGGGGCTCTGGAAATGTTCGGGGGGGGCCTCAGGGGGAGTCACCCCGCGGAAGAGCCGCCCGCAAATCAACCCGCTGACACAGGTTGGGATACTCAGCACCGAGGGGAGAATTTCTCGACAGGAGTAATAGCGCCCATCACGGCCTGGATGAACATTTTCTCCGGGAGCGGCGATGGCCAGCGTGTGTTGCTGCACCAGAGCCAGAGCAGTGTTAAAGGTTCCGCCCTCGTCGGAACTGAAGAACGATCCGCGCCCGACCAGCGCGTGGAGGAGCGCCAGGCAGCAGAGCAGTCGCCAACGCTCAAACCACGGTCGCTCTCCACAACGGGGAGATAAAAGATCGCCGTTGGGAGCACCTGTCATGGGTCACATCCCCTCGCGCCCATCAAAGCAGAGACGCCTGCCTCTTGTTGTATCCCGTGCGCCCGGTGACGCCGAGGTTTGGGACAGAAGGTTCACGCGGCGCGGCGAACCTGGAAACGTTCTGCGCGTACCGGTTGATCGAGAAGATCGCGCAGATCGGTCCCCAGCGATTCGAGAATGGGTAGCAGCGCGCTGGAGAGAAGCTGCACCCGAGTCAGCCGAGTCCAGTGCAGAACGGTTTGATTCCAAAGTAGCCTGACGCTGTAACTGTTGCGATCGCAGCGCTGCACCTTGAGGCCAAAGTGTTCCGGCCCCGCCCCGACCATTGTCACTCCCTCAGGGAGTTCCCAGATCCTCTCGGGGTGGTTCTGGTTCACCTCTCCCCAGTGAAGTTGCAACACGGGCATGAAGACATCGAACGTGTCATCAATCTCGGTGCACACGATCTGCGGAATCGGCATGTTGGAAGACATGACCACCTCCCTCCCTCAGATCAAACGTGGGTTCGCACGGGGCAGGCTCTATCGCGTTTGGGAGCGCCCCTGTCAAGGGCAGGGTCGAGGAAATCCGCAAGTCGGCTGCCACTCTGCGCGTTTCTGGCAACCTGGGGAGGCTGGCTTATGGCCCCGCAGGCCCGGATCCGAGTTGGACTTCCGCCCGCACGGAGGGAACGGTATCGTTAACCCGCTTTATCCTCATGAGGAGGGAGATCCATGCTGGCGCTCCGTCCGCGTCCTCGGTGGCATGATGATTCCTGGGTCACGCCCCGCCCCGCGCCTCGGCCGCGCCGACGTGCCTGGCTGGTCGATGTACTCTGGCTCGCCACGGTGGCCATCCTGTCCGCTATTTGGTGCTTGTCGGCCTCCAGCCAGTTGAGTGCCGTGTTCGACGAGCCCATCTATCTGGAAGAAGGGCTGCAACGCTGGCGAAGCGGAAGCACGGCCGGGTTGATGAAACTGGGGACCATGCCGTTGCCCGTCGATGCCCAGACGCTTCCCCTGTATCTGTGGGAACAGTGGCGTGGATACCCTCTCGACCTGGTGACAGAATTCACCCCCGCCCTCCACTGGGCAAGAGTGGCAACCCTGGGGTTCTGGTGGATTCTGCTTGGGTATACCTGGGTTTCGGCACGCGCGCTGGGGGGACGCTGGGCCGGGCGTCTGGCGGTCGCGGCTCTGGCCTGTGATCCCAACTTCCTTGCGCATGCTACCCTGGCCACCACCGACATTGCCGTGACGGCGTGTTTACTGGCACTCTTCTATCACTACTGGCGCGGGCGCGACCGATCCTGGCAGACGCGTATTGGTTGGCCCGCGTTCTGGTTTGGTGCCTCCATTCTCGCCAAGGCATCGGGACTGGTTTTTGGAGTGCTTGGACTTGGAGTAATTGAAATCGCCCGACTCTGGCGACAGCAACAACTGCAGGGCACCGGGCACTGGCTCCCAACCCCGGCCCAACTCAAGCAACCCGTTCTCGATCTCTGGCAGATCGGGATTCTTGGGATGGGAATGGTGTTTCTCTACTGCTGGAGTGATTGGGCGCCGTTGCCGTCGCTGGTGCAGTGGGCCACGTCACTCCCCGCGGGAGAGATGCGCACGGTTGCACTCTGGGTGGGAGAACACCTGTGTATCTTCAGCAACGCCGGAGTGGGGCTGGTGCGGCAGGTGAGCCACAACCTGCGGGGACACGGGGTGTATATCCTCGGCGTGACCCATCCGCGCGCCGTGTGGTATTATTTCCCGGTGCTGCTCACGATGAAGGCGACCCTCCTCTTCCTGGTTGCTCCAATCGCCATTCTTGTTGTTGGATGGAAGCGATTAAGGAAGGATCACTGGCTTTCCAACTGGCCGTTGCTGACCGCCCTCGGTCTGCTCCTCTTCACTCCGTTGTGCCGAGTTCAGATTGGGATTCGGTTCATGTTGCCCTTGCTCTGTCTGGCGACGATTGGGTTGGCGGTCGGTTGGGTGCAAACGATTCAGGGATCGCCCCTCCGGTCCCGTCGCCGGATGATGTTTGGAGCCACGGTCCTGGCAGTGCTTCTCGTCGCACTTGGAACACTCCACAACTGGCCCCATGCGCTCTGTCACATCAATCCGCTCTGGGGCGGGCGGGAGGCAGGGTACAGATTGGTGAGTGATTCCAATTACGATTGGGGCCAGGGATTGAAGGAACTGGCGGAATGGCAGCAGCAAGCGGGAAGGGGCACCGTTGATGTTTGGTATTTCGGCAAAGATCCCTCGGTGAATGAACCTCCGCTGCGATCTTTGCCGTTGCATACCCTTGGTTTCGCCAACGCGGACGCCGTTGGAGCATGTGTTCAGGGACGGTGTCTGGCAGTGAGCATGTCGCTGGTGCACGGAGGAATTGGGCTGCGCGATCCGGCCATCCAGCATGTGCAGGCATTTTTGAGCCGGGAACAGCCGATCGCCCGCACGACCACCTTCCTCATCTACGATTTTCGCACACCCGTCCCGTCGCGGCAGCACTAAGTTGGCGCAATGAGAAAAGAGCAGAAGGAGCGAGTTGTCTCACTCCTTCTGCTCTTTCACGAGCCTTGCCGCTCAGCGAGAAACACCCACGGGCTTACTTGCAGCACTTCCGAGTGTGGATGGTACGGCAGCAGGGGGTGCAGCAGGTGGTGGCGCAGCAGTCGTTCAGCACCACTTCCTTGGCGACCAACCGCTTGACCATCTTGCAGCAGGTGACCGTCTCCTGGAAGGGGACGCACTTGCAAACCAGGCGGGTAGCCTGATAAGGAACCTGCTTGCACACGGTAACGTTGTAGGTTTCCGGGTGCGTTTCAGGCACGCAGCGATTAACCGTCACGGTGTAGTTTTCCTGGCGGTAGTGCGGCTTGCACACGGTCACCTTCTGCATGACCGGGCGATACTCGCAGGTGCGAACCATCTTGGTGCAGGGTTCTTCAATCCACACCTTGCAGGGAACCCAGACCTTCTTGGTCTTCATCGGCACGCAGCAATCATTGCAGCAATCCGACTTGCAGCAGAACTTCTTCACCCGATCGCGCAGGCTCGGGGAGCAGGGCACCAACTGGCATTCGTAGTGCCCCTGATCCACACACTTGCGCTTGATGGTGGTGACGGGTTTGCACACCCAGTGCTTTTCCATCACGCAACGTTCCTCAACGGTGGGAACCATATCGCACACGGTCCGCGTGCAGGTCTTCACCTCAGGAACAAGTTTGTAAGTGGTGACCATACGGGTGCGGGGTTCGCAAACCGTTTCGGTCTTGTAGGCGGTGTAGTTTTCCTTCACCTGCTCCATGCGATAAGCAGTACGCGTGGTGGTGTACTGCTCAGGAACGCATTCCTCAACCATCACGGTCGTGGTGCGCGGGCCACACGGATCCGCGGTGGCAACAACCGCCGGTTTCGCCTCGGGCTTCTTTTCTTCGGGCTTTTTATCTTCTTCCGCCCGAACGGCCGGCAAAATGACGGCCAAACACAGAATGCCCTTCAGCAGCAGAGCATGAACACGCTGGTTCGACATTGTCCTCTTCTCCCAGGTTGTGTAACTTGCCGACACGGCAGAGAGTGGTTCATCTGGAACCGTAGTCCACTCGACTTGCACACTCACAGTATGCGCAATTCAGGGATAGTGGTAAAGAAAAGTGATTGGAGAAAGCCACAAAAGACAGCCAGTGCGCGCAGAGTCTAGCGATCAACACGATGACAGGGAATACACCTAGAGTAGAGGGTGTGGTAGGAACGAAAACTCCAGAAATGCAGCATCCCACCAGGCATTGGTGGGATGCCCGAGCTGGATTGACGAAGCATTCACGGTTGGGCGAGAGTGAGAACGGTGTCTCGATCCACGTGGTAGATGGTGACCGTCAAGCGCGGGCCATGCAAGTGTTCCAGTGGCGTGCGACCTGCATAGTAGCACAGGATGGTGCGCAACGGGACAGGGTCCACCAGCGAAAGTTTGGAGGCAGGGGAGAGATCCGTTGTGACCAGCTTCGACCCGGGAGGGGCGAAGGGAGGATCTGGGACAACAACCCAGTCCCCACGCCTGAGAGAGGATTCCCCCACCACAGCACAGTTCATTCCCAAACGATCCGCATAAAACGAAAAACCGTGCCAGCTGAAATGCCACACGCGTGGGTGGGATTCGTGTTGCCTGATCCAGGTGAGTGCTTCACGCGAGCCTGATTCACCGGCCCGAGCATCGTAAAACTCCACGACACAGAAAAGCGTGGTCAGGAGGACCCCGGCCCCGGCGATTCCCTGAACCAGGCGCGGGTGAGTCTGCAGGACTCCAACTCGACTGGCGAGGCGGCCGACCAGCAGCATGCTCACCACGGTCACGCCCAGAGTGCGACGCGAGGCGGGAAATGGCGAAAGCACCAGGGAACCTGCCACTTCCAGCCCAAACCACAGCAGCAGAAAGAGCGTCCCTCGATCGGGTGACCAGTGGATCTGTACCGACCCGTCCTCCCCAGGCAGTCGTCCAAGACGATACATCACCTGTGCGACCGTGACAACCCACAGCAGCCCCAGGATTCCAAAGAGAACCATGCGAACCAGATAATCTGCGTGCCAGTGAGGGTGTCCAGATCGGAGTTCGAGCGGCGGTATCAGGGTGAGCAGAAGGAATCCGCACGCCACCCCACCGAGCGCGGCCAGTACCTGTCGCCGAGACCATCGCAAAGCGACCAGGCCCAGCAAGGTACCAGCAACACACACGCCCCCTGCATTGCCGATGAGTGGCACGATCAGATCGCGCACTTTCTTCATTCCGCCGCCGGGATTTTGACGACCTGCGTGCAACAGAAAGTGCGAGGATCCCTGGCATGTCGCGACATAGCATTCCCAGCTGACGAACAGACCCACTGCCACCAGACCGGCGAGGAGCCCAGGCCCAGGCCGTTTTTGGAGGAATGCGTAGATGAGAAGGATGCCAGGGAGGACCAGTGCGCTGTACTTGGTCTGCATCGCCGACCCCGCTACCACCCCAGCCGCCACAACCATCCACCACGTCTTTCTTTCCACTGCGGTGCAAAACAGACTGAGCGACGCCAAACTCAACGCCAGGGTGGGGATATCCAGGAAAAGGTCGAAGTTGGGCAGGAGTACAGGGGAGAGGATTGTCATGCAGAGCAACGGGCGCTCCATCCCCGGAGCGAACCGTCGGAACAGATCGTGCAGTGAAAAAACCAGCAATACGACCAGGGGAAAGAGCCACAATTTGAGCAGAACCGGATTGTCACCAAGAAGATGAATCCCTGTCGCCAACCAGTAGAGAAAGCAGGGGGGAATCATGATCTGGTGCGCCGGCGCAGCTCCCAGCGACGCTCGATATTGGAAGTTGTAGGGATGTATCGGGTCACTCGCAAAACCAAGACCATACTCGTAGTAAATGGGTGAATCGATGTGGAGCGGTTTGACTGCGTTCAACCCCGTCACCAGCACAGCCACCAGCAAGAGCAAGCCGCAGCGATGAGCAGTCATTGGTCCGATCCTCATCTCGCACAGGAATCCCAGGCGATTCCAGATAGTCCCCTTGACCCAGGAGGGTGAGTCTCACGTCATTTTCGGCGTATACCTACGATCTCTTTTGTGGCTTATCCTTGGGCGGATCTTTTCGAGGAATCGGTTTGCGCTGCGTCGGCGCAGGTCGGTTGCCTGTTGCTGGATGAGCAGATTGTGGCGGGTGGCTCGCCTGCCCCGAAGCCCCCCCTGGGTGCGTGCTCTGTGGGTGTGAGGGGGTTGGATGCCCGCTCGTTGGAGCGGATGGACGAGGTCCTCCTGGAGAGGGATGTGAAGGAGATCCTCCGTTCCTGGGGACGCCAGTGATCACGCCTGGTTTTCCAACTCTGGCAGACGGATTGCCTGGCTGGCCCATGGGCGCTGAGGTCGTGCTTTGGGAGTGCTGCACAGAGTTGCCCGGCGCGACAGGTTGAGTGGATCGGGGATGAGGTGTCGTTCCCCCAGGCTGGGGCGTGGGTGTTGCGACCCCGTTGTGTGCGGACAGAGCGGGTTTCTCTGGAGCGGGGGTGGTTTGTGCGCGAGCAGGGCCGTGAGCGATTTGAACGGGTTTCTGCGGGGGAATCTCCATTTTCACCAAACGCGGTTCTCTTCCCTGTCCCCTGGCAACGGGTTTTTCCAGTTGACCCCGTTGACTCGCCACATTCTGAACCGAGAGTGCCTGTTGTTTCACCTGCTGACGTGTTCCAGAATCCAGTGAAACCGTGCGTGTTCCTTTCTCGCGGGTCAACTGGCTCGCCGTGGTGAGCACGGTGGTGTTGGAGACGTTTTGAACATTGGTGATGTTGGTGATATTGGTCACATTGACTGTGGTCGGTTTCACCACGAGGTTGTTTTGCTGGACCAACGTTCGCGGGGGGCGAACCATTTGCCCGGCGTCGCGCCCCACATAGAGGTTGAGTTGCACCGTATCCCAGTTCGGGACATTCCGGTGGGTGTAGCGCTCATAGACGATCAGAGAATCATAACGCCGTTGGCTGTACACGTAGCAACTCTGATAACCAAGATTGCGGTAGGCTGGACCGTAATAATCGCCGAAATAATAGTGGCAATAACTGGGGCGGACAAAGAGCGCATCCACGACTATCGTGTCGCGAACCACGTAGGTGGGGGTATAGACAAACGTGGGCCCTGCCGCCACCGGATCGACCACAACGGGTGCGTAGAGAATCCCTCGATCTGGCAAGGCGATATCCCAGTAACCAGGGATGAAGAGGTAACCCGTGGGGGTCCAGCGATAGTGAGCAGGGACCCAGACATACCCTGGCTGGACACGGGCCCAGTACCCCGCGCGCCAGGCATAATCGCGCCCATTCCAGACCCAGTATCCCGGCACGAAGAACGCATCCGGGGGCGGAGTTTCCTTCGGCGGCGCTACTTCGGGGGTGGCGGGGGGAGCGGGTAGATAGGTCACCTCCTGCGTTTTGGTCTCCGTGGGTGTGGTCGTCCAGAAACCTGGCACCCACTGCCAGCCCTCCTCGGTTTCACGCCAGTACCCTGCGATCCATTGCTTCCCTGGTGGAGGAGTGCGCCAAACGCCGCTCACCCAGAGGTAATCTTTCCGATCGTCATCCCAGGCCCAGTATCCGCCAATCCAGAGCACCTTTCCCTCCGGCTTCACTTCCGGGGGCATTTCCTCCAGTGGTTTCGGGGGGCGTTTCTTCAAGGCGGGGGTTGGCGCAGGATCGGCGGTGAGGCTTGCAAATGCTTCATGAACCGGGCCGCGCGCCAGCACTTCCACACCCCGAGGAACGGGGGGGAGCGCTTCCGGCGCGAGTGGTTGGGGGGTGGGAAGCGGCGGCGCAGTTTGCTGACTTCGCACGGGCGTGGAAGTCACCAGGATCACTCCAAGAACCAATCGTCCAAGGGAGCGGTTGATTCCCATGGCCTCGGTCTCCAGGAAAAGGGAGTTGCCTGGCAGGATGCATCTTCAGTGAACGCGGCTCTATAGCAGTCGTGTTCGCTTCTGTCTACACCGGCTGCATCCCTTTTTCTGAAACCCCCGACCTCCCTGGATTCCTCAACGTTCCTCGATGCGTTTACTCATTCATTCCCAGCGTTTGGTGAATGTAGCGCCGCACGGCGGGCACATCGACGCCAATCGCCAGGTCAACATTGGGCTTGGTGGTGATCCCCCAGCGGGTGTCGAAGACGCTCATTCCCCGTGTCAACTGTCCCCGGGTTTCCACATCAACCACCATGGGACGCGTGGTGATTGCCGTGGGGAGGGACAGAGCTACCAATCCCAGGACATCCTTCAGATGAAGTCCCTCGATCCCGTAGACACTTGCCGTGGCGCGAATCCCATGGGGAACGATCTTTCCCAGAAATTCGCAGCTGCGTGTGGGGTGCGCGGAGAGGGCGTGCAGATCGCTGGGCGACAGGACCACCTTGCGCATGACATCGAGCGGAAGCATGGTGATGGGAACGCCGGAATGGAGAATGTGTCGTGCGGCGGTGGGATCGCAGTAAAAGTGAAATTCGGCCGCGGCCGAGACGTTGCCGGGTTCGTGGCGTGCTCCCCCCAGAACAACCAAACGCTCGAGCAATGCCCCCAGTTCGGGGTCGCGATCGAGCGCTCGGGCCAGCGATGTGCCAGGCCCCATCACTACCACGGTCACCTCGCGCGGATACTGGTGGACCAGATCGACGAGCAGTTTATCGCTGGCATGGGGATGGTGAAGTTGCGCACAGGGGAAGTCAACGCCACCCAGTCCTCCGGGACCGTGCAGCACGTGGCCATCCACATCATAGTCCACGGCCAGGGCAGCCCCCAGCCGGGGCCAGCGTTCGGGATCAAGTTGTTCGATGATGATCTGCACATTGCGGGTCGCCTGTTCGGCGTTGATGTTCCCTGCGGTGGCCGCAATACCCAGCACCTCAAGATTGGGATCGAGCAGGGCCAGGGCGATCGCGAAAGCCCCATCGATTCCCGGATCGCTCACCAGGACAACCTTGCGCGGCATGGCGGGATACCCTCCCAATCAAGATGCAAAAGATCGCATTACTCGTCCGCACAGGCAACGAGTTGCTCCAACACACGAGCCGCTCGCCCGCTCCGGATCGAGTGGCGAGCCTGCTCCACTCCCTCGGGCAATGAGCGCACACGGTCCGCCGCCAGGAGCGCTGCTGCCGCGTTGGCCAGCACCACCCGCGTCGGACCTCCGGGGGTGCCTGAGAGGATTTGCCGAATGAGCGCTGCGCTCTGCTCGGGATCATCCACCCGAAGTTCGTCCAGCGCGCACGGTTCCAGAGCAAAATCAGCTGGCGTCCATTCTCGGGCCGTGATCCGCCCAGCGCAGACCTCGCGCACCAGAGTCGGGGCGGAGAGGGTCACCTCATCGAGCCCATCACGTCCACACACCAGCAGCGCATGTCGTGTTCCCAGCGTGGCCAGCGCGCCGGCGAGTAGATCAAGCCACTCAACCCGGCCTACTCCGAGCAACTGGTAGGGTGCTCCAGCAGGGTTGGCGAGAGGACCGAGGCAGTTGAAGAGCGTTCGCACCCCCAGTCTTTGGCGAACGGGTCCGACGTGTTGCAATGCCGGATGGAAAGCCGGAGCCAGGCAGAAGGCCAATCCGGCACGATCCAGACATCGTCGGGCAAAGGCGACATCGCCGCTACATTTCACTCCCAGCACCGCCATGACATCCGCGCTGCCGCTCCGGCTGGACATCGCCCGGTTGCCATGTTTCACCACCGGCACACCGCTGCCCGCAACAACAAAAGCAGTGGCAGTGCTGATGTTGAAAGTCGCGCTCCCGTCTCCTCCTGTCCCACAGGTATCGAGAACATCGTCGCGCCCGGTGGGGAAGCAGACCATGTGGTCGCGCAGGACGGTGGCCGCACAGGCGATCTCTGCCGAGGTTTCGCCCTTCATGCGCAGGGCCGTGAGGAAGGCAGCAGTCTCGATCGATCCACAGGTTCCATCCATCATCGCGGTCATCATTTGCCGCATTTGCTCGGCGGTCAACTCCTGCCTCTCCAGCAGGGTGGATAGCGTGCGGACAAACCAGGGGAGAACACCACCCATCATCGACCCAACCCTCGCGCGGACTCGGCCTCTCTCCAGTTCAACGCTTTCCCCTCCTTGAGAATAGCGAAAAATGGGCCAGAACGGGAAAAATCTCTTTATTTGTGTACGGGCGTATAATATACTAAGGTTCATGGTAAAAGAATGTATTCTTCCCTGAACAAAGTAGTGATCAACAAAGCGGGAAGGGTGCTGGCACGGATCGCCTTCTTCTCAAATGGTATCGAGGTGAGGAATTGCCATGCCGGACTTCAGCCAGTTAACCGAACGGCAGCGTGAGATCTACGAGTTCATTCGTGAGAAGATCGAGAGTCGGGGCTATGGCCCAACCGTGCGTGAGATCGGGGTGGAGTTCGACATCAAATCTCCCAACGGAGTGATGTGCCATCTGAAAGCTCTGGAAAAGAAGGGGCTTATCAAGCGCGAAGGGTTCCAGGCCCGAGCGATTCAACTGGTCGATCATCATCGCCATGGCTCGGCAGGGCTTCCTCTGCTTGGTCTGGTGGCCGCCGGGTCCCCGACCCAGGCCATTCCCCAGGAAGAGCGGCTCGATTTTAACGACCTGTTTGAAGGGCCCGATCATTATGCCCTTCGAGTGCGCGGCCTCTCAATGATCGAGGATCACATTCAGGATGGCGATTTTGTCGTCATTCGCAAGCAGGAGACTGCCAGCAACGGCGAACGGGTCGTTGCCATGATCGATAACGAGGTGACTCTCAAGCGCTACTATCACGATAACGGGCTGATTCGCCTGGAACCGGCCAACGGGTCGATGCAGCCCATCCTGGTCGATCCGACCTCCGATGCCCGGATTCTTGGGGTTCTGGTTGGGGTTCTGCGTCGCTGTTGAGCGACGTCCAGCAGGGCGGGGGTGCGTGCGATGTCCGCACCAGGTCGTGGCGAGCCAGGGAGCTTGGGGTTTGCAGGGACAGCCCCTGACTTTATAATCGCCGCGGACAATCATACCCCCTTCAGGACGAGGACCCTGGCATGCGACGGATCGCGATCATCAACCAGAAAGGCGGCGTGGGCAAAACAACCACGGCGGTCAATCTCGCCGCTGCTCTGGCCGAGTGTGGACAGCGCGTGTGCGTGCTCGACCTCGACCCCCAGGCTCATGCCACCACGCATCTTGGGGTGGAGCCGGATGGCCACCGTCCCTCCATGTACGACGTCCTGGTCAACTCGCGCCCCCTCGCCGAAGTTCGCACACAGGTGGTTGAGAACCTGTGGATTGGCGGTTCCGATATCAATCTGGCTGCAGCCGAGGTAGAACTCGCCGGAGTCGTTGGGCGCGAGGTGATTCTCAGCGATATGCTGCAACCCGAAGAGGGGGCCTTCGACTTTATCATCATGGATTGCGCCCCATCGCTCGGGGTTCTCACTTTGAACGCCCTGGCAGCCGCCAGCGAGGTTTTCATCCCGCTGCAACCGCATTTCCTCGCACTGCACGGTATGGGGAAACTCTTTGAAACCACCGCACTGGTTGCTCGCCGCATTAACCCAGCGCTCAAGGTTACTGGAATCATCCTCAGTCTTTACGAGGCCAGCACCCGGTTGGCTCAGGATGTGGTCAAGGATCTTCAGGCTTACCTGGAGCGCAGCCGCAGCAGCAATACCCCCTGGGCTCAAGCGCGGATTTTTAACACGCGTATTCGACGTAACATCAAGCTGGCAGAGTGTCCCAGTTTCGGGCAATCGATCTTTTCGTATGCGCCTAATTGTCATGGCGCGGAAGATTACAAGGGGCTGGCCCGAGAGGTTCTCGGGGAACAATCCCAGGTCCTGACTGCTCGGGTGGAGGTCGGCGACCGCGGCGTGGTGACGATCGCTTCGAGCGAAACCACTCCCATCATCTCTCCCCAGGCAGAACCGATTTCGACGACCTGATATGGCTTGCCGCGCGCCCCGCTTCTCCCTTTGCTGAAGAGCAGGTGCATTGACGGCAAGATCCAACAAGGGACAGGCCATCCATGGGGCGCATTGCCATCCACAGTCAACAGGAAGCCGTGGCGATTGATCGCGGAAGGATGCGTGAGATCGTTCGCCATGTTCTCGAAGGCGAGGGGGAATCCGAGGCAGAGATCAGCCTCGCCTTCGTGGACAACACCACGATCCACACCCTCAACAAACGCTATCTCAATCACGATGAACCGACCGACGTCCTGACCTTTCCACTGAGCGAGCCGAGTGCGCGCAAACTCTCTGGTGAGCTGGTGATCGGAGCAGAAGTGGCGCTGGCGCAGGCGCAGGATCACGGTCACGATGTGCAGGCCGAGCTGGCCCTCTACGTGATCCACGGGTTACTTCATCTCTGCGGTTATGACGATCACGATGAGGAGGCGATCGTGGCGATGCGAGCGCGGGAGCGACACTACCTCAAGGAACTCGGGTTGCCAGATATTGCTCCGCGCGAGGAATGATCAGATTTCGGTCTGATCCTTTTCAAGCGCGAGGAAACGTGCGCCCACGTCATAGAAGCCGGTCGCAACCTCCTCGCAGCGAGTGATTTGCACTCGTACAAGTAGCGAGGGCCATCCTTCCTGAGGCAAGGAGAGTACGCGACTCTCCAGAGGGATCGGCCGGGTCGAGATAAAGGCGATTCCACCCCGTGAAAGATCCCGCGAAAAGGCAGTCAGGGGGGGGGTGCCTGGAGGGCCATGCACCTCAATCTGGCGGGTGTACGCTTCACGAGGATGGCTCCGCCGCTCCTGGGAAGGCGTCGCGGCCTCGCGACATTCTCGGAGCAATCCATCGATCGCCCGATCGAGGATCGTCGCGGAAGCGGACTGATTTGACCGAAGTTCCGGTTCTTCTTCAACAAACTCGCAGCCGAGTTCAATTGTCCCCTGAGTGACGGGTCGGCAGTGACGAACCTGGGCCGGCAAGAAAACGATCTGACCTTGCGTCTCCACACCCAGCAAAAGCCGATCGGTAAGAGCCAGGCTCTCCTGAAGCAGGCCCACCCCTCCACGGGAGAGGTTGCGTGTGACCGCTTCATGGGTGGCTTCCCAATCCACAGAGCCATCGGTCCGGATGGGGGCGACCTCAACGCGATGTTGCACCGGAAGGCGCTCGTGGCGCCGACGATCCTCGGGAGTTACCCGGCGGAGGGTCAGGATAACCCGACGTCCGCCAAGCTCATAAGTGACCTCATCAACAAAACTGCGCATCAACATGATCCCGCGGCCGCTGGACAACCAGACTTCCGGATCGGGGCTGTCCTCCAATCCCTGATATTTATGGATGTTAAAGCCTTTTCCCTGGTCTGTCAGGATCCAGCGACAGCGGTCGCAATCGAGATCGATCTCGATGATCACGGAACGGGAGGCATAATTGGGATCCGCACAACGATGTGCGAGCGCATCGGCAAAGGTGTGGTCGTCGGATTCTTTCAGATCCGAGGATAACTCCAGGTTGCCGTGGATGATGGAGTTGGTGAGCGCTTCATGGAGGGCGAGCATCAATTTGCCCGCGCGATGTTCTGAGCAGACGCCGCTCTGAATGGCACGTTGCTTCAGATAATCAACCGTGGGAGTCACCCACTCCGGGCGGCTCGGAATGCGCAGCGCCACCCGCTCGACCATTACCATCGCCGACAGGTCCGGGGCAAGCATCTCGTGCATCGCGTACTCCTGGGGCGATCCTCCTTGTGGAGTATAGATCGTGTTCGGGGTGCGGGGAAGGCACAGTCCATCCGTTCTTCCCGATTCGGGCGCTAAATCGTGCGACTCTTGAGCAATGAACGGCCCAGAGCAGGGTCTCGCTCCGTAAAAGGTCCGGCGGCCTGATCTCGGGTTAAACAACGGATGTACATCTCCAGTTTGGCATCCAGGTCATCTGCATGATGAAGGATCAATACCTCCGGGATCAGAGGAAGCCGCGGGGAGCCCCACTCCGGGAGGGCGAGATAGGAGACGAGCACATGTTCCAGCAATCCAAGGAGTTCAGGATTGAGGTCGCCCTGCGCACGGGCGGCCGCGCGCACCAGATCGCGTCCCAGGAGTTGCGCGCCAAGGAGGCGACCCGGGATACTCAACTCCCGGCCCAGGTTGTCCTCGCCAAACTCTGCCACGCGACCCAGTTCATGGAGAAGGGCGGCCGCGATCACCACATCCCGATTGAGCGAAGGGCGCAGTTCCTTGTAATAATCGGCATAACGCTGCGCCAACCACACACAGCTCCGCGTGACCGCAAGGGTGTGTTCAAGCAATCCCCCGACAAAGGTGTAGTAGCGCCCCTGAGAGGCGGGCAAACGTTGCAAGCGCTCGGCGTGTTGATCGAGCAAGGTGCAGACCAGGCGGCGCAACGGTTCATCGACGATCTGGGTCTGAGCGAGTTCGAGGAGGTCCCGCCACATCTGCTCGCGCGGCCAGCGGCTGTGCTCAACCAGGGTTGCCTCGTCGAATCCCTCCTGGGAATCGCCTTCATTCACGGGCCGAATCTGGATCAGTTCGAACTGATGACCGTAGCGCTCGTGTTCGCGGTAGGTCCCGCGGATCTTGTAGAAGCGATAGGGTTGCCACTCCCGCTCACATTTCTCGAACAGGGGGCTGTCGGACCAGACCATGGTGGTGACGGTGCGCTGGCAGTCAGCAAAGCGACAGGTGAAGTAAGGTTTGCCGCTCTGGGTAAGGCTGCGCTGTTTCTCGGCGAGGAGGACAAAACAATCCCCGGACTGGTCCGGAACCAGTTCATGGAGCGCGAGCAAAGGAGGTTTGGTCCTGGCCACGATGAATCCGCCAGCGGTGCCATCAAGATGGAAAAACCGCAGACGAGGAGGAGCGGCCCCCTTGTCTGCGGTTCTCCTGGGACCGTGCTAAGACGTCGGCTCAAGCACTCTTCTTGTCCGTGGACGGAAGCGAATCGAACATTTTGGCCTGGCCACGAACGATGGCCTCGGTCACCACGAACTTCCCCTTTTGTTCAATCTCGGGAAGCTCGAACATGATGTCCGTCATCAGCTCTTCCACGATGCTACGCAGCCCGCGCGCCCCAGTGTCGCGCTGCTTGGCCTTGCTGGCGATCTCGCGCAGGGCACCGGGTTCAAATTCGATCTCGGCCCCTTCCATCTCGAACAGCTTCTGGTACTGGCGTACCAGGGCGTTCTTCGGCTCGGTGAGGATACGCATCAGCGCTTCCTCGTCGAGCGGATCGAGCGGAGCAAGTACCGGAAGGCGACCAATGAATTCGGGGATCATGCCGAATTCGATCAGGTCGTCGCTGGTCACCTGGGAGAGCAACTCGCCGAGTTTGCGTTCGGATTCCCCGCCCTCGCCGCCAAAGCCAAAGGTGCGCTGGCCGACGCGACGGGAGATCACCTTGTCCAGCCCGACAAAGGTGCCTCCGCAAATGAACAGAATGTTCGAGGTGTCCACCTGAATGTATTGCTGCTCGGGGTGTTTGCGGCCACCCTGGGGCGGAACGTTGCTCACGGTGCCTTCCAGCATCTTGAGCAGCGCCTGCTGAACCCCCTCGCCAGAGACATCGCGGGTAATGCTGACGTTCTGGCTGGTCTTGGCAATCTTGTCGACCTCGTCGATGTAAACGATGCCGCGTTGAGCCGCCTCAATGTCGAAATCGGCGGCGTGGAGCAACTTCAGAAGAAGGTTCTCCACATCCTCGCCAACGTAGCCCGCCTCGGTCAAGGTGGTGGCATCGCCGATGGCAAAGGGGACATCAAGGATCTTGGCGAGCGTTTGCGCCAGGAGCGTCTTGCCGCTGCCGGTGGGGCCAATCAGGAGGATGTTGCTCTTATCGACTTCAACATCGCTATGGGACTGATCGCCCATGCTCAGGCGTTTGTAATGATTGTGGACCGCCACGGAGAGGACGCGCTTGGCACGCTGCTGCCCGATGACGTACTGATCGAGCTTTTCCTTGATGGTGCGCGGCGACGGGATGTGCGTGAAAAGCGCCTTGGTCCCACCCCGGCGTCTTTTCTCCTGGTCAATGATCGACTGGCACAACTCGATGCATTCGCCGCAGATATACACGTCGCCAGGCCCCTCAACCAGGGGACCGACCTCGCGATAATTCTTGCGGCAGAAGGAGCAGTAGGCATTCCGGTTGCGTCCCGTGCCTCCCGTGGGCCGACGGCCCCCTCCTCCTGCACCAGTATCTTTTGTCGCCATGCGGTCTCCTTGCTTGATCGTGTGGTTTGGCTCGTGCACCACAGCGATGATTTGTTTTCAATTGGGCTCGGCCCTGCTCGTGCCGGAGCAGGCGGAATGCCTCGGGGTCCCAGGGGCGGGCGTCCCGCGCGAGACGCCGTGCGAACGCGGTGACAGGTCGATCGTGCTCGAACGTCGGCTACTTCCTGCGGATTGTACGCCCCTATCTGGAGTGATGCAACCGCTTTCGCAGCGGCCTCAGCCAGGCTGAATGCCGTTGGAAGGGGGTTCCACGGGGGGTAATCCGGCCTCCGAACGGGGAGGCAGCAACGGTGCGGGGGATGCGGATGATGGTTCTCCGCGGGTCTCGGCCTGGGCTTCCTTGCGAATCTTGCCGCCCAGATGAGCCCGCAATTGCTCAAATTCCTCCTCGCTCAGTTCTCCCTCTTCGTACAGTTTCCGATAAGTGGCCAGTTCGTCCGAGGGAGACAGGATCTCGGGATTGCTTGCTCGCTTGCGCCAGCGCCCCACCCAGCTAATAATCAAGGCCCCCACCAGGAGGGTCCCCGCCAGGGCTCCTCCCGTCAGGAGAAAGGGGAGTGGATCACGAGCAATTACTATCCCTGTCATACCTAAAATGCCCACGCTCTCCATGGCGGCCTCGTGGCTGACCAGCAGCAAGTATTGCCCAATTCACCTGCTTGGGCAGTTTGTGGCTCTGCCCGCCCAGGCGGTTGTGCTCTCTATTATAGCGCCTGCCTGCACCGGGCGCTCAAAATCTGTACGCTGAATAGAGAGTGAGAATTGGGTGTTTCGATTCACAGCCCACACAATCGCTCGGGTTGTCGCGGCTGCCCTCCCTGGCAGTCTCCGAAAGATCCTTCCTGGAATGAACCGGCATGACACGCATCCTGACTTACCTCGCCGCCGTCAACCTCTTCACCTTGTTGACCACCTTCTCTGTCGGGCTTCTTTCCTGGTTGCGCGGCGCTGTGGTGGTCGCGGACCTGAACTATCCCTTGCATCTCTATCTCGGGTTGTTCACGGTCATCTTCAATCTTGGTCTGCACTGTCTGGTCTTCATCTATTTTCTTGGAACCGGCCGCTGGGTCAAGGAGGTAGCGATCGCCTACAAGCTCCCAGATGAGCCCCATCCGCGGTTAACGCGCGAACTGAAGCGCTGGACTTTCCCTGTGGCTCTCGCCGCCATGGTGGTGCCGATCGCCACCGCAGCCGCCGGAATGGCCCAGTTCATGGATGGGCATCCGGCTCAACCCTGGCGCGTTTTTCTCCATCTGGGGTTGGCGCTCAGCAGTCTGCTCGTCAACGTCTGGGCGCTCCGCGTGGAGATCCGCAATGTGACCACCAACGCCGGGATCATTGACCAGGTGATGCGGGAGGTGGAACGCATTCGCGCCGAACAGGGCTTGCCGACCAACGCCGAGGCCTGGAACGCCTCCGAGTAAGGCGATTCCCGCTCAGCACAAGAGGTTAGTCGGCCGGCGCCTCGCTATAGGGGCGAAAGAGTTCTGTCGTGAAATAGCGCTCCATGCGGTCGGGGAAGACGGTCACCACCTGCGCCGAGGGTCGTCCCAACTGATGCCACGCCAATCGCGCCGCCTCGTAGTTCAGTCCCGAACTCGGCCCCACGGGAAACCCCTTGGCCATGAGTCGGCGCGTGGTGGCCAGGGCATCCTCATCGTTGACTTCCACCGTGCGCAAGCCGGGGAGTAACTGCGGTTGGAAGATCGTCGAGATGCTTTCCACTACCCCCGGAATGCGCGTGCTAAAACTGCAGCACTCGACCTCAGGCATGCGGCGGAGATTGACCGGTCGCGCCAGGACCGGCACCAGGGAACACCCGCTTTCACACAACCCCTGAAACAATCCCACGAGTGTTCCACCCGTGCCAACTCCGCTGGCGACAGCGTCCACGATGCCCCCGGGGATTTGATCGACAATCTCGCGCGCCGTTCCCAGACGATGCGCCTCGGCATTGTCCGTGTTGGTGAACTGCTGCGGAAGAAACCCTCCAGTTTCTCGGGCCAGCCGTTCTGCCTCAGCGATCGCTGCGCGAATCCCTCCCTCTCTCGGGGTGAACCGCACCGCTCCCCCATAGGCGCGGATGATCAGCACACGTTCATTGCTCACCCCTTCGGGCATGACCGCCATGAAGCGAAGCCCCATCTGCGCACAGGCCAGAGCCAGCGCAATGCTGGTTGAACCGCTGGAGGCTTCCAGGACGGTATCGCCGCAGCGCAAACGTCCCTGCCGCCAGGCTTTTTCCAGGATGTATCGCGCAATCCGATCCTTGGTCGATCCGCTTGGGTTGAGAAACTCCAGTTTGCACCACACCGAGGGCTCCTCGGGATCGAGTTGAATCGGAACCAACGGAGTGGGCCCCATGCGATGGAGGTAACGGTGGCGATCGGGAATCTCGGCGGACATGGTTGGTGGCTCTCGTGCAGCGCTCGTCAGAGAGGAAAGCCTTATTGTCGCGTTGCTCGGAGGAGTTTCAAGGGATCTGTAAACAGAACCGTTTAGTGACTATTTTTACACATGTGGTCTTTACTTCATGATGATGATTTGTTCAAATATCGCCCACGCTCCCACTCCCCAAAGGACATCTGGCCATACAGTGCTAGGGAGCAAGCTATTCAGGGAAAGGAACTGTCCATGTACCGAGCAACTCTACTGGCTGTCGTGAGCCTCCTGGTCCTGCCGTTGGTGGGGATGCACGCCGACGACAAGAAGGACCCTTACGAGGCCTGGGAAAAGGCGGCGCGGGTCGGCCCGGAGCACAAGCTTCTGGAACCGCTCCACGGCAGCTGGACTTTCACCACCAGGATGTGGCTCAAGCCGGGGGAGGCACCGGTGGAAGGGAGTGGGACGGCGGAAAGAAAGTGGATCCTGGGAGGCCGATTCCTTGAGGAGCGCGTGACGATGAAGGATGCGGGCGGAGACTTTCAGGGGTTCGGTTTGACAGGGTACGATAACACTCAGCAGAAATACACCTGGATGTGGGCGGACTCCATGAGCACCGCCATCATCAACAGCCAGGGGAGCTATGATAAGGCGACCAGAACCCTGACTTTCATGCGCGAGTATTTCGACCCGGCCTCGAAACAGAAGGTGAAGAGCCGTGATGTGATCAAGATCATCAATAACGACAAGCACACAATCGAGATGTACAAGCTTCTGCCGGATGGAAAGGAAAGCAAGACGATGGAGATCATTCTGACTCGCAAAAAGTAGGGAGGATTTCGCGCATCTCCCTCAGAGGAGAAAGGACCCGGGTCCTTTCTCCTCTGGTGCAACTCTGCGTCAACTCACAGAGCGAAACGCAGACGTAAGGGCCGTTCAAGTTTCTCAAAATCTGCACAGCGCAGGCGAACGGCCTCCACATGTGTGTTCGCCTTGAACACGAGCAGATCTTCGGAGTTCAGCGAGTCTTCCAGAATCGTCCGAATGCCATACATGGTGCCGAAGGGAGGGATCGCGCCCCATTCGCAGTCGGAGAAAATGTGCGCGACTTCCTCGTCAGTGGCGAGCCGAACCGGAGTGTTCAGCTCTTGCTCAAGCCGCGTCGTGTCAATGTGATGCGTGGCGGGTAAGATCGCCAGGATCGCTCCCGCGGGGGACAGAAGCAGAACACACTTGGCGACCTGCCGACCCGTCACATGTAAATACTTGGCCCGCTGCTGGGCACTAAACGCGGGTGGATGGGTGAGAGTCTCGAAGCAGACCTGCTGCTGATCGAGAAATTGCGCGACTTGCATGACCTGTTCCCTTGGTTCCGAAAGGGATGATGGGACCTGTCATTCAAGTATAAATCGTGTCTGTTCGATAACTTGAGAGATCTTTGCCCATTTCCCCCTCTTTGCCCTGTCGGATGGTTCCTGTAATTCCAACTATGACGTCGATGCAGGCGAGAGGAACGCAACTGGAAGAGGCACGTATGAACGCCACCCCCTCGATCGAGGTGATTCGCCCGGTACGCCGTGGAGGCTATCGCTCGGTCCTGTTTGATTTCGATGGCACCCTGTCCCTGCTGCGCGAAGGGTGGCCCGAGGTAATGATTCCCATGATGGTGGAGGTGTTGCGCGGAACGGGGACGACCGAAAGCGACACCGAACTGACCGCCTCGGTGGAAGAGTTTGTGATGCGTCTCAACGGACGTCAAACGATCTACCAGATGATTCAGCTGGCCGACGAGGTGCGCAAACGCGGGGGCGAACCGTTGGAACCGCTCGCCTACAAACATGAGTATCACGCGCGGCTGATGGCGCGAATCCACGGGCGTCTGGGAGCACTCACGGGAGGGACAGCGACCTCCGAGGACTGGACGGTCCCTGCCAGTCACGAACTCCTCCGGTCGCTGCAAGCGCGCGGCCTGAGTCTGTATCTCGCCAGCGGCACCGATCTTAAATTTGTGCGCCACGAAGCCACTCTCCTCGGGCTTACCCCCTTCTTTGGCGAACACATCTACGGCGCCCTCGACGATTATCAGAACTTTTCCAAGCAGATGATCATCGAGCGCATCCTGAAGGAGAACCACCTGCGCGGCGAGGAATTGATCGGGTTTGGCGACGGCTTTGTGGAGATTGAAGAGATTAAAAAGGTGGGGGGTGTCGCTGTGGCAGTCGCCAGCGACGAGGTGCGCCGAACGGGAATCAACGAATGGAAACGCCAGCGCCTGCTCAGGGCTGGTGCCGATGTGGTCATCGGCGATTATCGCTGCCTGCCTGACCTAGTCGCATTGTTCTTCGGAGAGTGACCCTGGCGCTGCCCTCCGAGGAATGTGGTTCCTACGGGAACCCGCACCTACCGACCAGCGCGCCGATAGCGCCCTCCATTGTCGCGGGCCAGTTGCTGCAGAAGCTCGTTCTTTTCGCCGGACCGACCGAGATCGAGGGTGTGGATGACGGTTTGCCCGCGGTTGATGCTGGTGATCTGCCGGACCTGCGCGGGAGTCAAATCGTCGGCATCAGTCACAAGAAAGATCCATTCAGGGTGTAGATTCAGGGCCCGCGTCAGCGCCTGGACATGGTTGGTATTTCCTTCGGCCTGGATTTCTCGAATGCGGGCAGTCACCTGAGCAAGAATCGCGGGGGTAGCCGGCAAAAGCCCCCGGTCAGCGCCGACGCAAAGCGGTTCTGCGGCCCCATTGTAGAGGAAGACCTGAAAGCGGGCCTCGTCGGGAAGATGACGCAAACTGGCAAGCAACTCCGCCCGGGCCTGGCTAAGCGAACCACTCAGTCCCATGCTCAAGGAGCGATCCACGAGATAGACCACGCTGCGCACTCGCGGGGGAAGCCCAAGCAAGCTCCCTTCGCCCGAGCCCGGTCCAGTTCGCCCACCATTCCCTTCCTCGTGACCTACGCCAGGTTGATTCCCGGGATGAGGCGTCCCCTCGATGACCGGAGCCGCCCCCGTGCTGGCCTGGGAAGGTCCACCGCTTTGCACAGTGACGCTTGTCAGTTCCTGGTCGGTGGGAAAGTCGTCCTCAGAAGGAGTCCCCTTGCCAGACGCCAGGCGCGGCGATGCCACCGGCTCCAGGGAGAAAAAGCCATCGGTGGGGAAGGTGACCACGCGGCAATCGATCCGCTGCGGGGCCGGGGAGGTGGGAGCAACCCAGGCCAGGGCGGCAAGGAGCCCCAGATGGAGAAGGAGCGAAGCCACGATGGCGACCGGCCAGCGCGCTCGAAGCATGGAAAGGCCCCCTACGCTCGCGGAGGAATCAAGGGGGTCGCTATACCGTGGCCTCGGTTGTCGTGCAAGGGAATCTGAGGAGAGCGCCCAGGAAAACTCGGAACACGCGGTTACGCGGCAGCGAGTGATTCTGCCACCATCGCCTGCGCGAGCGCAACCAGAAGCGGAAGAAGGAGAATCGCGAGCTGCAACATCCGCAATTGCCATCCGTTCAATCGCGAAAGAGGGCGAAGATAGGTCAATGCGGGTGCGAGCGGGGCCAGGACAACCAGGGCAAAGCTGGACCAGGGAACGTCGCTAAAGGTACTCGTGTAACCGATCATCAGGAGCGAGGGGAGGAGGATGGCGGAGCCGGCGGCCACGGGGCCGGTATCGATCCTCCAGCGCCAGGCGACCACGCCAATCCCCGCGAGGCTGGCAGCCATCAGCAGGGCCACATCGGCCAGCACCGCCGAGTGGGCATGGAGGAGAATCAACGCCGCCACGCCAAACACCAGCCCCAACCCGAGGGGAGTGCCGCCATCGAGCCAACGGGTTGCCTGCATTTCCAAAAATCCCCATTCGAGCATCACCAGAGCCAGGAACAGGCCCAGTGGCCACCCCTTGACCCAGAGATCCCACGACACCAGAAGGTACGCGGCGAGCATCGCGCTGGTGAGCCGCACCGTCCAGGCCACATAGAGGGGAAGCCAGGGCAGACGCGCCACCAGGCTTAGCGCGGTGATCACGACCGTCATCCAGATGAGCCAGTGCCACGCTCTGGATTCGGGAACCAGAGGGATGGCTCCGCGCGCCGCGTTGCCCACCAGCAGACCCACTGTCAAGGCCAGGGCCACGGTGGGGAGGACCAGGCGCCCTTTACCAAGGCGCAGGATCAGCGCCAGGAGTCCCGCCGAGACAGAGGCTGGGAGAACGATCGCCCACAGCCCCGCCTCGACGAACAGCGCCAGGTCGGCGAAGATCGGCATCGGTCGATCCTCATCCCAGCGAGAGCTTTACTTCTTGGCCTTGAGTGAAACCTTGAGCGTCACCTGATCGTCGATCTTTCCTTTGCCGTACGAGATGCCGAAATCGTTGCGATTGATGCGAAATTCAGCTTCGAGCAAGAGGGTGCCATCAAGGAGAAATAGCTTTGCCGGGAAGGTGAGAGAGCGCGTCTTGCCATTGAGCGTGAGATCGCCTGTGATGGTGTAGCCCTCTCCGGTGCGTTCCACCTTGGTGGTGGCGAACTTCGATTTGGGATTGGCCTTCACATCGAAAAAGTCCGGGGATTTGAGATGCGCGGTCAACTTGGGGTCGTCCGTATACGTCGAATCCATGTCAATTTCAAGGGCGAGCTTGAGAGTACTCACATCGACCCCGGAGACGGTAGCGGTTCCCTTGACCGTCTTGAATCCTCCTTCATGCTTTCCGTCGGGCTTGGTGCCAACGAACTGAATGAGGGTGTTGTCTCCGGTGAGGGGAAATTTGACCTCGGCCGCACGAGAGGAGATGGCGAACAGCGCCAGCAGCAGGGCAGACAGCATCGGTCGCATCTTGCGCTTCTCCAACAGATGGAAAGCTGAGAAGGAAAACCTGCGTTTTTTCTAGACAAGGCTCGCCCACTGTCAACACGGCCCGGAGGCGACGGGCAGGCGGCCATTCACGCCAGCAACTCAGGGCGGACCTTCCCTGCGCCAACCGCCGGCATGGGCCGATTGAGCAGGTCGGGGATCGTCACCGAGGGATCGAACCCCAGCAGGTGAAGGGTGGTCGCGAGGAGATCCTTGGGGGAGACGGGCGTATCACGAACCTCGCCGGCGTGGCGATCGGTACTCCCCACGATCTTCCCCGCCGGGGTGCCTCCGCCGGCCAGGACGGCGGAGTAAGCACGCGACCAGTGATGTCGGCCCGCGCCCTTCGGTTTGGAATCGATCTTTGGCGTGCGCCCATGCTCGCTCATCCACAGGACCAGCGTTTCGCGCAGCAGCCCGCGCTGTTCCAGATCGCGAATCAGTGCGGGGTAGGCCCGATCGAACCCCGGCAGGAGATACTCCTTCAACCGGGGATAGTGGTTGTTGTGCGTATCCCAGGCACAGTTGGCGAACTGCCCAAAACCATCCCAGAAGACGGTGACAAATTTGCACCCAGCCTCGACCAGACGCCGGGCCGCCAGGCACGATTGTCCAAACAAGGTCATGCCATACTCAGCACGGAGCGAGTGGGGTTCCTGTTCGAGATCGAGGGCCTGACGCACCTGGCTACTGGTCAACAGGTGAAAGGCGGTTTGTCGATGTCGGCCGTAGACCTCTGCCTGACCACGTATCTTGTTCTCGCGCCGATCGGGATCGAGTTGCTGCAACAGTGATTGCCGCCGCTGCAGACGATCCCGCGAGACATCGGGGGGCAGATCACTCCCCAGGCGAAATCGTCCCTCTGGATCCATGCCACCAAAGGGATCGTAAAAATCTTTTGTCTGGCCGTCGGTGTAACGGGGAACCGTGCGGGTCCCTTTGCCATCGAAGTCGGTCCAGATCGGATCGTGCCCCTGCCCGAGGAAGGCGGCGAAGGGGCCGGCGTTGACGATGGGCATATCGGTCTTCGAGTTAAGCACCCAGGGCAGACCGATGTTGCGGGGCATCGGCGGATGGAGTTCGCCGGTACGTTTGCTCTCCAGATAATCGACCACCGACCCGATAAACGGCCAGTGCTGGGGATCGCGTGCGCGCGTTTCCAGCGCCGGGGTGTAAGTGGGAATGCCGCTGAGCGCGTAGGCGACCCCGTGCTCGGGATAAGGATGGCTCATGGAACGTACTACCGTGAGCCGGTCGAGGATTCGGGCGGTCCGAGGCAGGAGTTCTCCGAGGCGCACCCCCGGAACCACGGTGGGGATCGACTTGATTTCGCCCTGAATCTCTGCGGGGGCATCGGGCTTGGGATCGAACATCTCGTGCTGGGGCGGAGAGCCATATGGGAAGAGGAGGATGCAGGCCCGTGCCTTCCCCGCGCCGTCCGGTCTTTTCTGCTCGGGTGAACGGGCGGCGGTCGGGAGTGTCGAGGCAAGGGTGCCGAGCAGGCCAAGAGACAACCACTCACGCCGGGACAATCTCTCGTCAGACAACCGCTCAGCACTGCGAAACATGGCTGCTTCCCCCCAACCGCCTCCGACTCCTCGTTGCTGCGATTGTACCGTCTCGTCCCGAGCGAGGATAGCGCCGAGATCGGTTTCTGGCGTCCGTGGTATCGAAAGAGTGAAAGCGAGCACGTTCGGATTCTGATTCCCTCCGCTCATGAGCGACGACAAACTTGTTTTTGGCCGAAGTGGGCGAGACAATAGCAACAGCGGCCTGCCTCCCCTGGGAGCAACCACCCAGGCTTCTCTTCCTTCGTGAGGGAGGACGATGAATGTGGATGGGGCCAATCACCACCTGGCGGCTTCCGCCGACATCCCGGAGCCTGGAGTTCCCATGCGTGAGGTCGAGGTTGGTATTCGCATTGATGAGCACAGGGGACTTGCATTCTTTGGAACCGAGGAGGTCAACGAACTCTTACACAGTGGTGCACGTGTGGTCGCTCTCGAACCGGGCGGGGCGATCCTGCAAAAGTTGGGCGAGGCGGAGGGAAACGTTCGACTGACACTTAGCGGATTTAGCCTCAAGGTGCAGATCGAGGGTCCCGAAACGTGAGCAACTCTCTGTGAGCGGAGGGATCGATGGCTGTCATCATCGAGGCGTTTTCGGTGCTGGTGCGCAATAAGACGCTGGCAGAAAAATATCCGAGCGGAGTGGACGGTTTTCGCCGTGATTGTCCGAACAACACTTTTTGCGCCGACGAACACCTGAGTCGAATCGGCTTCCTGGTACGCGGTGATGCGGAGGAGTTTATGGCTTACCTGGCCGCGCGGGGGCTTACCCCCACGCGGAAAGGCGCCGCCGAGGATGCGGCATTGGTGAACTGGCGAGATGGGCCATTACTCCCCTGTTCCTGGCTTGAACTCGGCCAGCGCGGCAAGACAGCGATCGCGTGGCTCTCCGGTACCACGCCAGGCGATCTGCATGCTCCGTCAGGGTGGGATGCCGACCGCGCTGTCATGCAAATGTCAGCGGAGGAAGTGAAGAAAACCCTGGAATTTATCCGCTCCGAGGACCACGTCGACGTCTATCGAGAGCGGGCAACGGGACAGGAGGTCTACGTCGGGCGAACTGCCTCCGCCTCAAAACAGGATCGGGCACGCCACAACGAACTCTACCAGCAGGCGTGCGACCTCATCAAGGGCCTGATCATTCTCGACAATCAGACGCCTGCCCCCCTGGACGCGACGAACCGCCAACGGCTGGACGATGCCAGCGCTCGGTTTCGTGAGGTGGTACGGATCAATCCGAAAAACTGGTCCGCGATGTGGTTGCTCGGCAAGGTGTATCAGCGCCTGGAGGACTATGAGCAGGGGCTGCACTGGTTCGCGCGAGCCCATCGGGTCAATCCGGATCATCCGGACGTGGCGCGTGAGGCAGCAATAGCCGCGATGGACGCCGGCCGCCCCGACGAGGCCATCCCTTTTTGCGAACGCGCCATCGAGTCCGCCCCGGACGATCCTGGCCTGCGCGCGAATCTCGCCCTGGCGATGCTCTTCTCAAATAAACCGTACGAGGCCGAGAAAGTGGCGCGCGCGGCGCTTGCCCGGGATCCTGGCGACGCGATCACAGGCAACCTCGTTCGCATCATCACCGAGGTGTTGAACGGAACGCGCCCCTGTCCTCATCACATCCGCGATCTGGGATGAGTCGAGGTTGGAAAGAGGATCAGTAGAGAAAGCGAACCTGGCCAGTGAGTCCCGTTTCCAGTTCGCCATTGTGCTGATCATAAAGAAGGTTGGAGCCGAGCCGAAACTCCAGCTGGGGAGACGATGCCAGGGGACGCACGGCCACCCCCAGATCGCCCTTGAGTAATTGTGGGGTGCAGGATCGGCGCGCAATTAACTGCGTATCGCTGTAGAGGTAACAGGCCGGTCCGCACAGATCGAGTGTCAGATAGGCGCGCACAAATGGTCCGGGTTTGAAATCATTCCCCTCAGCATCGACGAGGTCCTTGGTGGGATAGATGCCCGCGCTGAGAAAGGAGGCGCGGGCGACATCGAAGGCGGCGGTGCCCAGGTCGGCATACGTCGAGCCGAGGTAGTAGCGGTTCTCCAGCCCAACGCCATCGGCATACCCCGAGGGAGCCGACAGCGAGGTGCCCCGGTTCAGATTGTTGTACGAATAGGCAAACACCCGCGCTTCAAGGGAGCCGTAATAATTCCAGGCGGTTCCCAGGGCGAAATCAAATTCGCGTTTGCTGAAATCGAACTGCCCCTGGCGTGGGTTGGTAATCCCTGGCGCAGCGCGTTGTCCCCAGAAGGTGGAGTCCGAGAAGAGATAGACACGCTGCGAGCGGCACAACCAGAGATTGAAGTTCATATCGAGCGCAAAGAGCGGTTTGTATTCCAACCCGTTGGGAGCAACCTGTTGATCAAAGGCAAAGGTGCGGAGTCCAACAATCCCCCAGGCAGCGGGCCCTGTCCGCTCTGCCGCGAGAGGCGCCGGGGGGCAGCTTTCGTCCACGGGTGTGATCGGTTCGGCGCGAACAAGTTCGGGCGTTGAGGCGAGCGGCACGGTCGGGAAGTCATCGGCTTCAACGGTGGGGGGCAATTGCGCGCAATCGGATTCTGGGGCGGCGATCTTCGTCGTTGGCGCGGCAGGCGAGGAGAGGCTGGCAACCTGCGGATGTCCGCATCCCCCAAGGCAAAGGAATCCGAGGAGGATCAGGGATGCTCCCTTCGGTCGCCGTGCATGTGCCATGACGATTCCCCGCCAACCGGGTTAGGGTTCGCTGATTTCGCCGTGGCAGCGGCCTGGTCGTTTGTGTTTGGCGCGGGATATACCAGGCCCTGGAGCGAACTTCCAGAGCACTTTTGCCTCAAATCATCCCAGCGACGGAAACCCACCGACCGCCAGGGGCCGCCCCCTCCGTCTCAGAGAACTCACCCCCA
The DNA here is from genome assembly GCA_029777335.1 of Planctomycetota bacterium. GTDB lineage: Bacteria > Planctomycetota > Planctomycetia > Gemmatales > Gemmataceae > JAKOSN01. Next base: position 34,750 of record JAKOSN010000250.1, on the reverse strand, counting down.
CTGGTCGCTTTCTGGGAAACTTCATAAAACTTAGCTACCTCTCCTACTCAGAGTCGAAAACAAGCGGTTTCGGCTCCAGAGATTCTCCGTACATACCGCCAAGGTCGAGCGTCAGGCCCGTGGGCCTCCACTCCAGGAGAAGACGACAGCAATGGGTTCAGCCAATGTTCGTAGCCAGGCCATCCAGGCCATCGCTGCCGCGAAACACACTCTCAACCGCGTCAATTTCAAGGAAATCCACCTGAAGGATCTCTTTGGAGACAATGTCTTCAACGTGGAGGTCCAGCGCCAGCGGCTGCCCAAGAATGTCTTCAAGGCTCTGCAAAAGACGATTCGTCAGGGTGCCACGCTCGATCCTGCCATCGCCGATAACGTTGCCACGGCGATGAAGGATTGGGCCATGGAGAAGGGGGCCACGCACTTCACCCATCTCTTCCAGCCCATGACCGGGCTGACCGCCGAGAAACACGATAGCTTTCTTGTCCCGACGGCCGACGGCAAGGCAATCACCGAGTTCAGTGGCAAGGAACTGGTTCGTGGCGAACCGGACGCCAGCTCCTTCCCCTCCGGCGGGATTCGCGCCACCTTCGAGGCGCGCGGTTACACCGCCTGGGATCCCACCAGCCCAGCCTTCATCCACGAGGGCCCGAACGGCGCCACCCTGGTCATCCCCACCGCGTTCCTCAGCTGGACGGGGGAAGCGCTGGATAAGAAGACCCCGCTGCTGCGCTCCATGGAAGTGCTATCCACCCAGGCTCTGCGTGTGCTTCGGCTCTTCGGCAACACCGAGGCGCACAAGGTCTTTACCACCGTGGGCCCGGAGCAGGAATATTTCCTGATCGACAAGAACTTTTACTATGCACGTCCCGACCTGATTAACGCGGGGCGCACTCTCTTTGGCGCCCGTCCGCCCAAGGGTCAGGAGCTGGAAGATCAGTATTTCGGGTCGATCCCTGAACGCGTCCTGGCTTGCATGGCCGAGGTGGAAGCAGAGCTCTTCAAACTGGCCGTTCCCGTCAAGACACGCCACAACGAGGTGGCGCCCAGCCAGTACGAGATCGCTCCCATCTTCGAGGATTCGAACCTGGCGACCGACCACCAGATGTTGACCATGGAGATGCTGCGCCGCATCGCCGACAAGTATGGTCTGGCCTGCTTGCTGCATGAAAAACCGTTCGCGGGCATCAACGGTTCAGGCAAGCACAACAACTGGTCGATGTCCACCGACACCGGCGAAAATCTGCTCAACCCTGGCGACACCCCACACGATAACGCTCAGTTCCTCGTCTTCTGTGTGGCGGTCATTCGTGCGGTGGCCCGCTACCCGGAGTTGCTCCGCGTCAGCGTCAGCGGAGCGGCCAACGATCACCGCCTGGGCGCCAACGAGGCTCCCCCGGCCATCATCTCGATCTTCCTGGGCGATCAGCTGCAGGATGTGATGGATCAGCTGGAGCAGGGTTCACCCAAGAGCACCAAACAGGGCGGATTCATGGAGATTGGCGTCTCCGTGTTGCCCAAGTTGCCGCGCGATCCGGGCGACCGCAACCGCACCAGCCCGTTCGCCTTCACGGGCAACAAGTTTGAGTTCCGGGCTGTTGGGGCGTCGCAATCGATCGCCGGGCCGAACACGGTGCTCAACACCATCGTCGCCGAATCGCTGGATTACGTCGCCACCTACCTGGAAAAGGCGGTCGCCTCGGGCAAGGATCTGCACAAGGCGATCCAGGATCTCCTCCCTGGGATTCTCAAGGAGAGCAAAAAGGTTATCTTCAACGGGGATAACTATTCCGAGGAGTGGCACAAGGAAGCAGAGCGGCGCGGTCTGCCCAACCTGCGCAACACCGTCGACGCCTTGCCGGTGATCCTGCGCAAGGATTCGATCGATCTGTTCACCAAGTACAAGGTCTACAGCGAACGGGAACTGCAGAGCCGCTACACGATCCTGTGCGAGCACTATGTCAAGACGGTCAACATCGAAGGCCAGTTGACGGCGATGATGGCGCGGACGATGATCCTCCCCGCCGCCCTGCGTTACCAGGGAGAAGTGGCTGCCACGGTGAACGCGACCAAGGCCGCCGGGGTGGACAACAGCGCTCAGTCCGAGTTGTTGAAATCGCTCACCAGCACGATCACGGCCTTCCAGGCGGCCACCGCCACCCTGGAAAAGGCTCTGCATCACCACGCCGCGGGCGATGTCTTCGCGCACGCCAAGTATGCCCGTGACTCGATCCTCATCGCGATGAATGAGGTCCGTGGGCTGGGTGACAAGCTCGAAATGATCGTCGCCGACGACCTCTGGCCGTTGCCGACTTACCGCGAGATGCTCTTTATCAAGTAACTCAACCACTCGGTGAGAAGGGAGCAAATGCTCCCTTCTCACGAGTGCTTCCCGCCAGCGGGCATGTGCCTGGGTGAATCAGAGTCCGGTGCGTTTCAAGCTGTGCAGCGTCATCCCCTCAGGAGCCTGGCGCGCGCCAGGCAACACCCAACTCGCCAACCATCCAACGACGACGCAACTGGAGACACCCAGGAGCGGAAAACACCAGAAAATCGTCAACTGATACATTGAGACGAACAAGACCAGCAGGCCGCTGAACACGGCTCCGACGAGTGCTCCCAGCCCGTGTGCGCGCCGGCTAAAGATCCCGAGCACAAAGAGTCCGGAAACCGTCCCTCCAAAAAGTCCCACCACGGAAAGAAAGGCTTCCCACAGGGAGCGCACCTCGGATTTCGCCAGAACCAACGCTAACAGGGTGCCCGCCAAACCCACCAGCGCGGTAATCCAGCGCGCCAGACGCAGGCAGGCGCGATCGCTGACCTCCGGGCGAAAACGGCGGTGAAAATCCGTCACATAGGCTGTTGCGATGCTGTTGAGGCTGCTGGACAACGTCGATTGCGCCGCGGCAAAGATCCCTGCCACGATCAGCCCGGCAATTCCGGCGGGTAACTCGCTCACAATGAAGTGGGGAAAGATCGCATCGTTGGGCAACGTGGGATCCAATCGCCCAGGATTCTGCAAATAGAAAACAAAGAGGGCCGTTCCGATACCGAAGAACACCGCCTGAGCGAACGGCGCGATGAGGGCGTTAGTCCAGATCGCCCACGAAGCACTGCGGGTGTCATGCGTGGTGAGATAACGTTGCACCACATCCTGGCTGGCCGTGTAGGGGAAGAGGTTAACAAAGATACTCCCCACCAGAATCGTCCACCCCGAGGCAAGGGTGTAGTCCAGTTTCCACGGCACACTTTCCAGGAACTTGCCGTGGGCGGAGGCTGTCGTCAGAATGGTGGCAACTCCCCCCTGCACACGACTCACCACCGTGAGGATCGCCCACACTGCCCCACCCATGAGAACGAGCGCCTGGACCACATCAGTCCAGATGACCGCCTCGATTCCTCCAAATACTGTGTAAATAACACAGAGTAAGCCCATGAGAACAATACACGTGCTGACGTCGATGTCGCTCACAGTGGCAAGCGCAAGGGCGGGCAGATAGAGCACGATGGCCACGCGCCCCCATTGAAAGAGAATAAACAGACTACTCGCCAGGAGGCGCACGGCAGGATTGAACCGTCGTTCGAGGTACTCATACGCCGAGGTCACGTTCAGGGAGCGATAAAACGGGAGATAGACCAGCGCGACCAGTGGGGTGATCACCAGGTAAGAATTGGCAAGAAAATAATTCCACCCCACGCTGTACGCCTGGGCGGGGATGGCCATGAAGGTGATGGAACTGAGCATCGTGGCAAAAATACTTAATCCGGCCGCCCACCAGGGAATGCGCTGGGCGGCGCGAAAAAAGTCCTCCGTGCTTCGATTTCTCCGCGTGAACGACAGGCCAAGCCACACCATCGCTCCCAGGTAAAGTCCAAGGGTCCCGTAGTTGAGCCAGCCAAACCCTGCTTTGTCGCCCTGGACACGCAGGGCCCAAACCTCTGGAGTCCGTTGTCCAGGACGAATCTCCCCGCTTGGGATTACAAACCGATCGTGCCAGAGGACCGCGGGCGTGGTAACCTGCCCCACGGGCATTCTTCCCAGCGACACCCACGTATCGGTGATGGTGTGATAGAGGAGGAGCGCTCGGGAAAATCCTGGGTGATGGGCTTTTGGTTCAAAGTTGACCTGGCTGCCATCGTCGCCGCCAAGGAGAAGCAGATGAGACTGTCCAAGGATCAGTGCCGGCGAAGGGGCTGCGACAACCGGACAGGGCAAGGGAGCGATCTCCTGCCAGCCCTTCCCGGGGGTGTAGCGAAACCCATCGGCAAGGTAGGTGCGAACGGGTTTGCCGTCCGGTCCCGCGGAGAGATCGGCCCCGCTGAACAGATAGAAAGCATCCCCCTGAACTGCGGCGATTCCCAGCATTCGTGGGCGGCCTGGCCAGGGGGCGAGTTCACGCCAACCCTGCTCCAATCGGGTTAGATCGAGAACCCAGAAGGTGCGGAGCGCGGTGGTGCTGGTTGGAGTTTCCGTTCCTCCCGCAACATAGACCAGGTTCCCCGCGCGTGCGCCACAAAGATAGGCGCAGGGGTGTGGGAGCGCAGGCATCGATCGGATCGCCAGTTTGCCCTCTTCCCACTGCAGGAGAATGCATTGAGGAGAGTGGGTTTGGCCGTCTGCCCCACCGATGCAGAGCAAGCCGTCTTCCGTGGAGATGCTGGCCCCATAAGCAAGAGGGCGCGGGAGTTTGCCGACGGTTTTCCATTGGCCGGCAGGATGATCCAGGACGTGGATGGCGTCGTACCAAACCTTGGCACCTCCTTCCCACGGCTTCTGGTTGGGGAAGTTGGCACCACCTGCAAGCACCAGAGCCCGACCACTCACACCCGCGAAGCAGCCGGCGAATCCTTCCTGATCGGGAAGAGAGGGAAGTTGAGCCCACTGCACTTCCACGGCGACCCCGGGAGTACCCAGCAGGCTCAGGGCAAGGACAGCGAGAAGAGATCTCATTTTCGCTTACTCGCGGTGAGCGCAGCAAGGTCGAGCGGCTGCTGAAGCGTCACTTTCGTGGCAGGGAGCGCATGGACAAGATCGGGAAGATCGTAAACATGGAGCGCGCCATGAACAGTATTCACCAGTTGACCGGGCACCTGTGGATAACGCACCAGATCGGACCACGAAGGGAGAGAGCGGATCAACGTCAGGTGAGCGAAGAGCGCTGGTTCCAGAACAACAGCGTGGAGGGCAGCGGGGCCAACACCCCCTACGGCGATCACGCGCACCTTGACCGGTTGTGCACCCTTTTGGGTGTGCCACTCCGCCAGGGTGCGTGCCGATCCCAGCACATCCTCGGCACGCATCCCCACCAGTGATTTTCCAAGTAGATAGGCGGTGAAAAAATCGCTACTGTTTCCGCCATAGAGTCCCTCCTCCGTGGGCCCGGTTTCTCCGGTGCCGCGCACATCCACCGCCAGCACCAGGTGACCTGCCCGCACAAGTTTCTCAATGGGACCCCCGGGTTGTCCCTCGACGTGTTTTCCCCCACTGTGGAGATAGAGATAGCGGTCCCCCGTGAGACGTGCGGGTTGGTAGAGTAATGCGGGGAGTCGATTGCCTGGTTCGCTCTCCAGCACCAGTTTCGCAATCTGATAACCTGAGCGCTCCAGCGTGGTGGTGGCGATCGGTTTTAATCGAGGAAGGTCTGCCAGGCGGCGGATTCCGGCGAGGCGGCGCACGTCATCCAGCACCCGGGCATGGTCTCTGCCTTCCCACAAGGTGCGACGCTTTTTCTCCAGCTGCGCATTGAAGGCGATATTGAGATCGACGACAGACCGAGCGCCGTCGAGCAACATCACCTCCCCGCGCGGAGTGCAACGCAACTCATCCACGGGGCGTGGGAGGATCTCTGGCTCGGTGACCGGCTCCTCCTTGCCCATAAGCCAGCGGCGCATCCAGCGCACCATCGCTTCGCGCTGAGGGCGTGGGTAACCGTGTTTGGTATCGGTTTCGATCAGTTCGACCCGTTCTCCAAGGCCCTGCCGGGTGTAGAACCGCTTGGCCTGGCGAAACGAGTCCCAGGTGCCACGAATGTCGAAGAAATCCTGAGTCGCGGCGAGAATCAGAGTCGGCCTGGGCGCGCGCATCAGGATATAATCCGCGTGATCCAGACCAAACGCCAGCTGGCCGTGAATATTCTGCTCTGCATCCTGGGGGCCGAGGGTGTCCAGCAGACGTCCAAAACTGGTGAGGTAACAACTTGGAGCAGCACATGCGACTCGCTCATCCAGCGCCATCAGATAGCTGGTGAGTGTGCCTCCTCCCGAGCACCCCGTAACCCCGATGCGTTTTGCGTCGAGATCCTTGCGACTGGCGACGTAATCCAGGGCGCGCATTCCATCCCAGATGCGGAAGGTAGCAGTGTTGCGCCCCAGGGGGATACTCCCCGCTCCAACAAGGGTATGCTCGGTCGTGGGGCGGAAGAGGACCTTGCCTTCGCTATCGAGAAACTGATGGCGTTCGCCCTGACCAATGGGATCATAACACAAACAGGCAAGGCCACTCCGAGCTAGAAAGATCCCGGCCATCTGATTCTCGGCTTTCCCGTTGGACGAATGGCCACAGGGCATGACCACAACTGGAAACGGCGGCTCTCCAGCGGCAGGGAGGTAGAGCACCGCCGTCACGTGGTGGTTGGGCTGGCTCTCGAACACAATCTTTTCACGGCGGTAGCGATCGCCCATGTAGGTGTTCACCACCCGGGCATTCAATGGCGCTCGTTCGGGGAAAACACCCAGATGGGCAAGAAACTCTCGGCGCAGGCGCTCCTGATAGGCACGCATTTCCTGCGGTGTTTTCACAGCTTCGTAAACCGCCTGGCGCCGAGCGAGTGCCTCCAGTGCCTCCTTCTTCAGTAAACGGGAGAGCATCTGTCTGGGAGGACCTCCTGCGGTTTCGGGCGTAAGGACGGTCAGATCATCGGCGTATAACGTGGGGGCAAGCATCCATACCAACGCCCCCATCACGACCCAGCGCATCATGGTTGTCTCCCTGTGTTCTCGTCCGTGTCGGAAGTGTTCCGGTGGGTTAGTTCCGGAGTGGATGGAGCTCGAATTTTCGGACAAACAGCTCGAATCCTTCGGATTGGAGAAGGATCTTGCCAGCAGCGGGAGCGACGTTGGAACACTGGTTGACGGTCATGCCATTGACGAGGACGGTAATCGTCTTGCCGGCACAGAGACACTCCACCCGTGTCCACTCTCCAGGAGCGCTTTCCACATCGTTCTTCCCCCGCGTATCGAGCAACTCCTTGAAATCCCAGTCGTGCCTGGACCACCACAGTTGACCACGGGTAGGAGGGAACGACTTCGCCTCCCCGCCCTTTTTCCAGCGAAGGCGTTTTTTATCGGGAGCAAGTTCGGTCTCTGCGGTGAATTGCACGTTGATTGTTTTCCCCTCGCCGTCCTTGCCTCGAATGGGGATCAGATCGCCGACACACCCCTGCGCCAGCTGACACTCGATGCAGGACATCCAGGTGCCGTTCGCACCCCCATCCGGTCCCACGCCGTGAAGCAGCAACCCCGAGTTCCGCACATTCTTGCCCCCATCGGTCCTTTTCCCCCAGCGGAACTCGACCACCACGCGATAGTCGCGATAGGATTGTCCGGTGGCGAGGTAACCAAATCCTTCGCCAGTGATGTGAAGCACGCCATCGGTTACCCGAAAAACACGCCTGGGATCTTCTCGTTTGGTGTCCTTCAGCCACGTGGTTAACCCCGACAGGTCCTTGCCATTAAACAGGCGGATGACTCTGGCGGGAGCAACAGCTGAGTCCTGTCCAAATCCGGTTCCAGCGAGAAGGGGGAGGAGCAAAAGAACTACAGCGCGGTGCATCAGTGGACTCCTGCGGGGTGTGGCAGTGGTGTGATCCTGGGCGAGACAACTGCCCGTGGGAGGGCGTTACTCTTCCTCGGGGATATCTACCCACTCCTTGCGGACGAAGGCGGTATCGGGAGTGGCGTCGGGGAGGAAGGGGAAAATGCGCCGGCGGGCAGCGCGATCGAGTGGAGCGCCGTACTCGGAAACCTCAAACGCCTCGATGTACTGAATCAACGCCCCCTGTTCCGGGCCGTAGGTTTGCACCACGAGGTCGCGGTACTTCTCAGCCAGGGGGCGGATGCGGCGATGAATCCGCTCCGAGAGCCAATGTCGTCGTGCCCTGTCCTCCTGGGGGACCTGGTCGAGGTATCCGGCGTTGTAGGGCAACCATTCGTAGAACTGCGATTGGTGGCAGTGCAGCATCCCCACGACCTTGTCAAATTCGCTGCCGATGTCCACCACGATATTCGGCTCAAAGCGACAGGGTTTGCGAAAAGCGTCGGAGAAGTACAGGATGACGGGGCTTCGTTCCAGGTGCGGGGTCTCCGGACAGATGGCGGGGACCGTGACCAGATAGGACGCATCCTGCACAAGCAATCCGGCGAAGCGATGATCGGGGTGATAATCGGTGGAACGATGGGTGATCACCACATCGGGTTTGAAGGTGCGAATCAGTCGAATCACGGCCTGGCGATATTCCAGGCGATCATCGAGTTCACCATCCGGGCAAGGAAAGATCTCGTAGGTGGCGCCAATGAGAGCAGCCGCGGCCTGTGCTTCCTTCCGGCGGCGCTCGGCCAACTCCGCTCCAAACATCGTTTGATGACCCGCCTGACCGTTGGTCAAGCTCACCAGGCGCACCTCATGGCTCAGCGCGGTCCAGCGAGCCGAGGTTCCCCCCGCCTTGATGTCCGCATCATCGGGGTGGGCGCCAATCACGAGTATTCGCAGTTGATCTTGTGGCACAACCGTTCTCCCTTCTTTCCCCGCCTCCGCTGGATTCGGGGTGGCATGCTGCTTGACCCCTTATAGCCTCCGCGAGGGCCGAGGGCAACTTTTTCGTGCCAGGGAGAGGAAGAGTTTTGGGAGAGAGGATGGGCGCAGGGCGACACCCGGGGACCTCGTACTGAGATCTCCGGGTGCGCGTGGTTGTTCAGGCGTGAGCGCTCCCCGTTTCACCGATGCGCAAACGCGGGAGCAACATGGGCACTCGCCGGCGATAGGCTTGATATTCCGGATGGGCGTCGATCAGGTCGCGTTCCTCCCAGCGAATGGCGATCAGAATGTAGAGCGTGGTCATCAAGGCGAAAACCAGGTGCGCGCCGGTCATGGTCGGGGTTGCCCAGAATGTGAGAATCCAGCCGACATAAAGGGGATGGCGCACCACGCTGTACGGCCCTGGGGTGCTGAAACGCAACGGGGTGTATGGTTGGCCGCGAAACTCCAGCCACACCTGACGCAGGCCAAAGAGATCGAAGTGGTGGATCAGAAAAGTGGTGATCAACACGGTCACCCAGCCCAGTGCGAAGATGGAATGAAGCACCCCCACTCCAATCGGATTGGTGACCTCCCAGATCACCCCTCCCAGAGGACGCCATTGCCAGAAGAGCAATGCCATGGCCACGCACGAGAGAAGCACATACGTGCTGCGTTCCATCGCCTGGGGCATCCAACGGGTTAACCAGCGTTTGAAGGCCGGTCGCGCCATGCCGCTGTGTTGCAGGGCGAACAACGCGAGCAAGCCAAGATCCACCGCCAGGGCCACCGCCACCGACCCCTCGGGGACGCCATCGAGAGCGGTGGGGGTGCCCAGGTTCCCAATGAACCCACAGGCGTAGACAATGATCGCCAGAAAACCGAGGTAGGCGAAACAACCATAGGCCAGCACGAGAGCGCGACGCAACATGAACCATCTCCTTGAGAGGCCATCGGTGCGCATGGGATGCGCTTCCCTCGTGAGAGGGCTTCCGATGTGGGTGAAAGAGAGTACCTCTTCCGAGCTGAATGCGAACCGCCTACCGGCTCTGCATGCTACGGGTGATCAGACACGGACGTTCCGTTTCGAGACTTGTTGCAATGCGGTGATTTGTCTTGTCGAAGGCTTCCACCGCCCAGGTCAAAATCTTGCCACGCTCCAACTTGGCGGCCCGCATCTCGGCGAGACCGTCGTCCAACGCTCCCAGGCAAACCCGTGGCACCTTTACCTGGACATCCGGCAGAGAAACCAGCGCGCGGGCGTCTGCCTTCTCTTCCTGCAAGGTCAGTTTCACTCGGTAGTAACTGGCTCCTGGCACCTCGGCCCAGCGGAGAAAATCGCTGGTGGGATCGTATCCCGCCCCGGCGTTGGGTCCAAGGAGTTTCACTTCCTTCAACTGGCGGACCGGGACAACGACGTCAATAAACGCTCCCTTCACGGTGACTGTCTGAGGTGCCTGGTCGAGATCGATCTGGAGCAACCGACCCAGGCGACTCTGCGTTGGATGATACGACACCCCCGGGCCAAGCAGTCGCAGCGAATAGGTGCCGTCTGCCACCCCCACCTCCGCGTTCTGCCCCTGGAAGGGAACCGTTCGATGCGGTTGGAAGGTAACTGGGATTCGCCTCGGATCACCCTCCACCAGCACCAGGCTCAGGTCCACGGTGATCTCCTCGGGGAGATCGACGCCGCGAAGGTGGAAGCGAATTCCGCCACGCAGCGCATCGGAATGGGTGGAGTCGAGGCGCTGCAACAGGTCGTGCGCTTCGCGCAACAGTCCACACGCGGGGGCCTCCTGTCCAATCCGATTCTTCACTCGGGGCGCGATCACGATGCTCGCTGCCACTCCCCGGTACATGGGAAATACAGACCGCAAGAGGTAATACGCTTCTCGGGCCGCGACCTTTGCCTCCTCGGGGCGTTTCTCTGCCGCTGCGCGCCGAGCGAGAACATAAGCCGCCTTGCCGCGCTCCCAGGCAGATTGTCTTTGGTCGTGGACCTTTCGGCGCAGTTCCTCGTCGGTTCCCCGAGGGAGGGTTTCCTCTATCGGGGGAGGGGTCTCGGATGACTGCTTCGGGGTGAGCTCTTCTCCAAGGGCCAACTGAATGGCCTGGAGACTTTGCCGGGCCTCTGTTCGCTCGGCGACCGACCCCGACCCGGCGTCGAGGAACAACCCGAGACGAGTGCGGGCCAGGCGCAGGGAGTCGCGTTCCGAACTTTCCATCGCCGAAAGCGGGCACCCTGGATGGCGTGCCTTGAGGTCGGCGATCAGGGCCTGCGCGATCAGATAGTCGTAGCGCCCAAAGTTGGCATGGGCATCCTCGCGCAGGATGGCCAGCGCGGTTTTCATTGCCACCCGGGGATCTTCGACCGCGCGAACACAGCGAACGAGGTCTTCACGAATCTCGTCGCGCTCCTTTCCCTGGGCTTTTTGCCAGGCGCGTTGATAGACATCAATGGCGCCCACATGATCCGACTGCGCTTCACGTTCCCGGCCCCAGGCGCGCAACTCAGTGATGGTGCGGTTGGTGAAGTGAAGGACCACCAGGACCGTGAGCAAAGCCGTTGTGGCCACGGTGGCGAGGATCCGCCAGTGGCGCCGAGCCAGGCGGGCGCATCGGCGCGCCAACGTGGGACGCCTTGCCGTGATCGCCTCGCCCGATTCATAACGACGCAAATCCTCCAGCAGGACCTGAGCGGATCGGTATCGTTCACTCGGATTCTTTGCCAGCGCCTTCAAACAGATCGTCTCCAGATCGATCGAGATATGTCGGGCCAGCCGGCGGGGTGCCACAGGCTCTTCGTTTATGATCCGCATAAAGACCGCCCCCGGGGCATCATTTCCATGGGGCGGTTTTCCCGTGAGCATTTCGTAGAGGATCGCTCCGAGCGCATGAATATCCGTCGCCTCGCCGATCAGGTCGGTCTGGCCACGCGCCTGTTCGGGCGCCATGTATTGCGGGGTGCCCAGGAGTTCGCCGGAGCGCGTCAGGTCCGACCCGCCGGCGACATCGCGAGCCAGGCCGAAATCCGTCACCAGCACTCGCCCCGAGGGATCCAGAAGGACATTCCCCGGCTTCAGATCGCGGTGAATCACCCCTTTCTCGTGGGCGTAACTCACCCCCTGAGCGATCTGTTTGAGCAAGGAAACCGCCTGTGTGGGGGTGAGCGGACCGCGTTCCAGCCGCGACGCCAGGGACTCGCCCGGGATGTACTCCATGGTGAAGAACGGTTCGGTCTCGCCCCGGCCAATCTCGTGAATGGCCACGATGTTGGGATGGCGAAACTGCGCCAGATGCCTGGCCTCTTCCAGAAAGCGGCGCAGGCTCGCCTCGTGGGCCATCTCGCCTGTGCGAAGGACCTTGACTGCCACGTCGCGATCGAGGGAACGTTGCCGAGCCAGGTAGACCACCCCCATTCCGCCTCGCCCCAGCTCGCGCACAATTTCGTAATCCTCGGGAAGAGTCGGCACGGGTCGATCCGTTTGCCTGGGCCAGGCGATCGTTTCGCCCACCGCGAACACCAGCGCCTCGTGGGCCGCGAGGGCCTCCTGGAATTCCGCCCGCAAACTCGCAGAGAGCGGGGATTCCTTGCCCGCGAGCCGTTCCTCAATCACGTCTTCGAGCTTCATAGCAGTTTCCCCAGTTCGGCAAGCGCGCGCGCCGTCAGGTTGCGGATCGCGCCTGCGGATCGGTGCATGAGCTGGCCCGCCTCCTCGGCCGACAGCCCCTCAAAATAACGCAACAGGAGCACCTGGCGATGATCCTCGCTCAGCCGATCGAGTGCCTCGGCGATCTTCTGGCGATGGTCCGCCCGATCCAGGAGTGAGCTTGGCCCCGTGGGATCGGAGCGCGGCAACGCCACCGGCTGACGTTTGAGAGCCGCAAAGTAGTCGTTGCCATCGCGAATCCGGTTTTCAATGAGCCGGCACAACCAGCGCAGAAAGGCGCCCTCGTCGGTGTACTCGAAGCGGGCAAAATCGCGATGGGCCACCAGGTAGGCATCCTGCAGAATGTCCATGCTATCCACCTTCGTCCGGAGCACGGGACCGAGGCGCGCGCGGACAAAGAACAGAGCGCGGTCGAGGTGCAGCGCAAAGAGCTGGTCGTAGGCTGCCCGGTCGCCCGCCCGCGCCTTTTTCCAGAGTACATGGGTAGCTGGTTCCATTCTCATCACCTTCATGAGAGGAAGTCCTCGTCGGGCGTGTCGCGCTTTTTTCCATTTTCTTCTCTCCCCAGAGATCAGGGAACCGTAATTCATGCGCCGCCTCGGCTTCCTTCGTTCGCTCGCCGAGGTCGAACAGCGAGAAAAAGCTCGACGCGCCACACCGGTTCGCGGAACATAATTGGGAGAGTCTCCCGCCTTACCCCGAGATGGTGTCGATGACGATGAACACCCCCAGTCTGTTGCGAGAGATGCGTCGGGCGGCGCTCCGCGTCGGTGGGGGCGAGCTTTCCGACGGGGAACTCCTGCAGCGATTTCTCCAGGGCCGAGAGGAGGAAGCGTTTCGGGCGTTGGTGCAACGGCATGGACCGATGGTGCTGGGAGTGTGTCACCGCGTCCTCTCCAATACGCACGATGCCGACGATGCCTTTCAGGCCACTTTCCTGGTGCTGGTGCGCAAGGGGAAATCGTTCTCGCCGCGCCAGGCGCTTGGTCCCTGGCTTTACGGGGTGGCCTATCACACGGCGCTGAAGTTGAGAGGGGCAGCGGTGAAGCGGCGAAGCAAGGAACGGCAGGTGAGTGAACGCGGTGCCCCCGCCACGGCGTCCAGCGAGGATCACGCCGAGTTGTGTGCGCTTCTGGATCAGGAACTGGCCCGTTTGCCCGAGCGATATCGCCAGGCAGTGATTCTCTGCGAGTTGCAAGGGAAGTCCCGCAAGGAGGCAGCGGCGCAACTGGGCATTCCCGAAGGGACGCTCTCCAGCCGCCTGGCAACCGCGCGCAAGAAACTGGCCCGTCGATTGGCTCACCTGGGTCTGGGGAGTGCCAGCGCCGTGCTGACGGCTTTGCTGACCCCCTCGACAGGGACCGCCCACGTGCCAGCCAGCCTGGCCACGTCCGCAGTTCGGGCGGCCACTGCGGTCGCCTTTGGCAAGACAATCGGAGTGCTTTCGGCCAGGGTTGCCGTTCTGACCGAGGCGGTCCTCGAATCGATGCTGGTAAACAAGGTAAAATCGGCAACATTGGTGCTGGTCGCCGTGGGGTGTCTCTTTGTTGGCGCCAGCCCCGTCGCCTCTTCCTTCATGACCAATCCGGCACTCGGTGCGCTGGTTGCCTCTCCGGCAGTGATGCGCCACCCTGGCCCGCCAAAGAACAGGAGCGAACAGGTGCGCAGCGGTTCCTTCTTCCTTCCGTGTCTGGTGTCTCTCTGTTTCACCCAGGCGGTTCCCGCGCAGCAACCCCCGATCGACGATCTCTCCAAACAGATCGAGCGTTTGATCGCTCAGCTGGGAAGCGAGAAGTTTCAGGATCGCGAAGCCGCTACCGCCGAGTTAAAAAAACTCGGCGAAAAGGCCATCCCAGCGCTGGAGAAGGCGCTCAAGAGTCCCGATGCGGAGATCAGCCGGCGCGCCAAGGGACTGCTGGAGCAGATTCGGCCCCCGCGTGAATCGATCACCGTCGGCAGCCTGAGCGGAAACATGGCGCTGCCTCTGAAGGGGACATACAAAAAGATTTCGATCCGTGACATCAACGGAACTGGCAAGCTGTCGGGCACCGATCTGGATGCCGAGGAGATTGAGATCGGTTCGGTGAATGGCCAGGGCACCGTGCTCCTCCAGGGGAAGGTGAAAACCCTGCGCCTCGGCACCATCAACGGCGAGGCGCAGTTCGACGCCTCCAATCTGATCGCCGACACGATCGAGGTGGGCGAAATCAATGGGGTGGCGAGGCTCAAACTGCACTCCCGGGCCGGGATGCGTTTGCTTGGGGCGATCAATGGCGCAACCACGATCGACCTCAAGGCGCAGGGAGACATTCGCGTGGAAAAATCGATTGACGGCGCGGGGATCCTGACTCTTACCACCCGAGGCAATGTGGTCTTCGACGAGCGGATCAACGGCAGCCCGCGCGTGATCGTGTCGTTGTGCAAGGATCTGCTTGTCAACCGGCGCGTCGAGGGCAGTTCCAGCGTGGAGGCGAATTACCATGGCTCGGCGAACTGTGAAGGGGCGCCGGGCACCCGGATTCGCCTGAACAAGGTAGATGCCCCGCGCTGAGCGCCGCGCAACACAACACCGCGTCGAGGAGAACGCGTTTCTCCTCGACGCGGTGTTGTCGCTGACAAGGCCCTGTCATTTGTCTTTCCGCGACGATCGTTACTTCGCGCCGCGCAGTTCCTTCACCTCCGCCTTCCGAATCTTCACGATGCTGCCATCGTTGTGCTGCTGAAAGGCGAAGTGTCCCTTCTTGAAACGATTTTCTTCATCCACAAAGTCGACGGTCGTCTTGCCATTGACCTTGATGATGATGTGGTTGCCCTTGGCGATCACTTCCTGAGTAAACCAGGTATTGGGTTTCACCAGGATATCCTTGATGACGGTCTTGTCGGCATGCTTGGGGAAGCCATACAGACTGCCGGTCTTGATGGGATCGCGATGGGTCGAGTTGATCTGCGCCTCGTAGCCCTTGGGGAAGCCTGGGCCGAACTGGGTGCGGAAATACTGGCCGCTATTGCCCATGTCGTTGATCATGACCTCCGCGCGGAAGTGGAAGTCGGTGTAGTCGCCCTTCTCCGTGAAGAGGTGGCTGGCCGGTCCACTCCCAACGATGGCGCCGTCTTCCACCTTCCACCGGCCGGTGCCGTTGGGATAAACCTTCCAGCCCTTCAGATCCTTGCCGTTGAACAGCTGAACAAAGCCATCGTCCTTGGCGGCGGCGTTTCCAGCCGGCAGTGTGCCCAATCCCAGTCCAGCGAGCACCGCCAGACCAACCAGTACCTGCTTCATCGTTGTCTCTCCTGTTGAAAGATCGCCTGCTTCTCTGCTTACTTCTTCATGGGCAAAACATTGGCCTTGGGGGTAACCTTTTCCAGGTTGGGGGTCAGCTTCACCTCGTACTGGCCGAGCGACCAGTTGACCGCGCCGAGCAGAAGATCCTGGAAGGTCCTGTTCTGCCAGACATCCTCGCGATGGCCCATCGAGGTATAGAAGACGCGTCCCTTGCCGTGCTGGCGCGCCCAGGTGGCGGGGAAACTTGGGCGTTCGTAGTCGAACCCCTTCATTCCCATCGTATCCTGCACCAGGATAACGTGAAGGTCTGGAGCGAAGTTCTTCAGCGCATACCACTCCTCGTGCAGCTCGAAGTCCTTCAAATCCCTGGTGGCAGGGAAGCCATGATCGACCACGCGCATCCAGGCTTTCTGCTGGGCGCCATGACGAATGAACTCGCCGCCCAGCATCTGGATGTACGGATCGATCTGTTCCGGCTTCTGATTCTGTTCGCGGGACCCGGGGCTGTGGAAGGTGTCGCTG
Organism: Planctomycetota bacterium; assembly: GCA_029777335.1. Classification (GTDB taxonomy): domain Bacteria; phylum Planctomycetota; class Planctomycetia; order Gemmatales; family Gemmataceae; genus JAKOSN01. The sequence goes on along the minus strand of JAKOSN010000250.1, from coordinate 18,486 downwards.
GCGCAGTGGCAGCCCACGAAACCCTTGCCGTTCTTGACCGCGGTCAGCAGCCGTTTCTTGCCATCGGCGGTCATGGGAGGAGAACCATCCTGGCACTTTTCGCTCAGGAGATTGCCCTGGGTCTGGAAGACGAACCCATCGAACTTGGGGAATTCCTCGGAGAGGAAGATACGGCCGTCCTTTTCGCACACAACTTCAAAGCCGTGTTTCTTACCCAGATCGGTGAGGATGGTATCGGCGAGGGAGGGTTTACCGTTCTTGCGTGCGATCACCGAGTGCTGAAAGCCCTCGGAGCGGGTGTAGAAGAGGATACGTTTTTTCGGGTCGGCAGCCTGGGCGGTCCAGGCGAGCGGGAACGGGGCCAGGCTCAGGGTCAGGGCGGCCGCCCCTTGCTTGAGCAGATCACGTCGATTCATCGGGAAACTCCTTGGACTGAGCAGGGTGGGGGAAGGTTCACAAGCCGGGTTGACAGCCGCTAGTGTAAGAGCTGCGCAGGATGGCTGCAATCGGATGGTTGAAAAAAAGGGAAATCGCGCGCACATGGCTTCAACGGACCTTGACCGAGCAGCACAAAGCGGTATCCTACGCGCCCTTCGCCCAAGGGGGATTGACCGCATGGCTACTCCTTGCACACTGCGACGTGTCTGCCTCCGCCTCCCGCGTTTGCTGCTGCTGACCCTGTTGCTCGCGGGATGCAACAACTTCTCCATTCGCCGCACCCAGAAAGCCCCGGATGTGTACGCCTCGTGGCGTGTGAGCGCCAGCCTGGGCGATACCCTGTCGGCGCGTTCCTTGCAGACTCTGCGTCGCTGGGATCTGGAGAATTTGTATCTTGAAAATCCCAGAGAAGCACTGGCCCGCTTGCAGCCGATTGCCGAGAAGGAGGGGCATCCGGATCTGCTCTTTGCGCTCTCCGAGATGACCTACTTGCTCGGATGCCAGTCGGAGAAATCTGCTTGTTGCGCCTCGATTGGCTACTTTTATCTGAGCGCGGGCTATGCCTACCATTATCTTTTTGGCGCGCATGCGCCGCGCTGCCCGGGGCAGCCGGGAACCGCGCGCGACCCCAAGTTGTTGCCGGTGGATTTCGAGGGGAATGTTTCACCGTTTGATCCGCGTTTTCGCCTGGCCTGTGATCTCTACAACGCCAGTTTGACCCGGTGCATTCGGGCGGCGCAGCGCGTGGGGCGTCTCGATCCGCGCCAGACGCTTCATCTGCCGACCTGCGATGGCCGCGGGTTTACGTTGTCGGTTGTGCATGAAGGGTTTTTGTGGAAACCGGAGGAGTTTGGCTATCTCCTTTTCTGCGAAGATTACCAGTCCAATGGGCTGGCCAATCACCACCGAACCTACGGGCTGGGAGTGCCTCTGATCGCCACGCGCTCGCCCACCGCACCCAACCCTCCCCATGCCCACTATCCGCCCAACGTGAGTTTCCCTGTGACCGCCTTCTTCCGCTTTGAAGGCACTCTGGCGCAACTGCGTCAACAGCAGGCGGGCCGACTCGAACTGTACAACCCCATCGAGATTCAGACCGTCCGCGTCGAGGGGCGGCGTGCTCCGCTGGAAACCGATCTCACCACTCCGCTGACGTACTTCCTGGCGCAAACCAACCTGGAACAGCTGGGGTACACGGGCTTTCTGCGTCCCGATCGCGTGCTGGATCGCTCGGGGATCTATCTGGTGGAGCCCTATCAACCCGGGAAGATTCCGGTGGTGTTTGTGCATGGGTTGCTCTCCTCGCCCGTCACCTGGGCGACGATGTTCAACGATTTGCGTGCCGATCCGGCCATTCGCTCACGCTATCAGTTCTGGTTTGTTTTCTACCCGACCGCCAACCCGTACCTGAACTCGGCAGCCGATCTGCGCGACGAACTCGCTCAGTTGCGTCAGGATCTGGATGCGGAGAAAAAAGATCCGGCACTCGATCAGATGGTCTTTGTCGGCCACAGCATGGGCGGGTTGGTGTCGAAGTTACTCACCGTCGAGGGGGGGCCGGATTTCTGGGCGCTCCTCAGCCAGGAGTCGCCCGACCAGATCAAGGGACGGCCGGAGGACAAGGCCAAGCTCCAGCGCGTCTTCTACTTCGAGCGCCAGAACTATGTGAAACGTGTGGTTTTCCTGGGCACCCCGCACCACGGCTCCAAGCTGAGCCCCTCCTGGCCGGCCCGACTGGCCAAGAGGTTTGTGCGTGTCCCACGACAGCTGATGGATGTCGCCGAGGATCTCGCCACCAACAATCCCAATGCGTTTCCAGGCTGGCGTCCTGAGCGGTTGCCCACCAGTATCGATCTGCTGGCGCCGAAATCGCCCGCGCTGGAGTTGCTGGCGAGCAAACCAAAACCGCCTGAGGTGCACTATCACTCCATTATCGGGATGAAACCACCCACCCACTCGCTGGTGCTGGCCAACTTCATCGCTGGGGTGGAGCGGTGTGAACCCGGCGATGGGGTGGTGCCCTATTCCAGTGCCCATATTGAGAACGCCGATTCGGAACTGGTGGTGCCGGCCGAACATACGGAAGTGCATACTCATCCGCTGGCGGTGCGCGAGGTGCGACGGATCCTGCTGGAACATGTTCGTCAGGTGCGCGACGGAAACTTAGTAAGATAAATGAGGTTCCCCCGCTTTCGCCCTCGGAGACGAGAAGCACCATGAACCCCATCCCGCAGACCAACGCCTCCTCGCCGAACCACACACCAACCACCGCCGCCGTTCTGTGGGCGCTGGTGCGGCAACGCTGCCCGCGGTGCTGTCAGGGACGGATCTTCAAGAGTCTCTTTGCGATGAATGATCCCTGTCCGGTGTGCGGAATGGTTTTCGAGCGCGAGCCGGGCTACTTTCTTGGAGCGATGTACTTCAGCTATTTTCTCGCCGTCCTGCTGATGGGCGTGTTTTATCTGGTGGTGCGCGTTCTCTTCCCGGAGATGGATACGATCGTGACGGCGCTGGTGGCGGTGCTGCCCTACCTGCCTCTGGTCCCGTTTGTGTTTCGCTACTCGCGCGTGATCTGGATTCACTTCGATCGCTGGGTCTCGCCGACCGAGGTTTCTTCCCATGACGGCCACCTGCGCTGGCGTGACCGTGAGGAACAGCGGAAGGAGCAATGACAGCCCAGTGTCAGCAGAGCCGGTGAGGCGAAAGAAGCAGATTCACGCTCACCGGCCGCTCAATCCGACGCGGGCCGGTTGTCCACACTGCGGCGCAACGCGTCCAGTTCTCTTCGGCGCATCTCGCGATTGCGCGCTCCCCCCAGGGGGATCTGATTCACGTGGATCGCCTCGGCACGCCTGAGCATCTCCCGCGCCTCGTCCCATTCGCCCAGTTCGGCGGCAAGACGGCCATAATTGCAGGCAGCAAACAGGCTGTTGGGTGATTGCAGGGCACACTCTCTCAGAAAGGGAGCCGCCTCGCTTCCGCGACCCAACTTCCACAGCGCCATCCCTTTGGCTCCCAGGATTTCCGGGGTCATCCCCTCCAACCGCTCTGCCTCCTCCGCCATGCGCAGCGATTCCTCCCAATCGTGTTTGACGGCAAATAACAGAGCGAGATAGTAGTAGATCCTTCCCGACGGGCCCCCACGCTCCAGGTGCTCTTGCAGCATCTGAATGCCGCCCTCGGTATCACCCTGTTGTGACAGCCGGAGGGCACGGAGGCCGACGCGATTCTTCCAGAGAAAGGCGAGCCAGGGCGACAGGCCATAGAGGGCGAGAACGCCAAAGATCGCCCCGATCTCGACCAGGCGGCTTATCGTGTCGTTGCGATCCTGCATCCACCACGCGATCCCAACGAGCGGCATGGCAAGGAGCACCAGGAGAGGCAACGCGCGGAGGGAGAAGAAACACAGGAGAAACACCAGAAGCGCGACAGCCGTGCCGGCATGAAAGGGGAGAGTGCCGATCCCGGTGCTGGCACCGTAGGGAACACCCCATTTCCACATCCCCACGGCACTGAGCAAGGCGAGAAAGGCAATCTTGCGACGGGCGCTGTCGTTCATGGGCACGGTTCCCATCCGCTGTCCAGGGATGTCAGCTCGATGTCACGGAACACGGGGATGACCGGAGCTGGAGAACGGATGGTAACAGAAGGCAGAAGGCGAGGGAAGTTGTTTCTTCCCTCGCCTTCTGCGTGGTCTGGCGCTGTCGAGCAGGAGCTGGTTCAGGGCTTGGTGGCCAGCTGTGTCGTACCCATGTCATAAGCGAGCAGAGCGTTGTACATGGCGTGGTAAGCTGCCTCGTCGCCCGGTGTGGCGGCCACAAAATGGAGTCCGTTCTTGCGGAAGTACTCGACCAGCTCGCCGACAGTCTTCCCCTGGGCTGCCCATTTGCGGGTGAAGAAGTTGGAGACATTCGGATCCTGAAGAGCAGTCATGGCATCGTCCAGGAAGTTCAGGTAACGGCTAGCGGCCATGAACTGCTGAGGCGGCGTTGTGGCCACCGAGGCATCGAGGGTCGCACGCATCACCTGGAGATCTTCCAGCATTTCCTTGATGCGGCTGCCATCCACGCGATTGTTAAATTCTGCCTGCTTGATTGCTTCGGGAGCGTGCATCTCAAACCGGGTGCGTGGCTTCTCGTAGGCCGAGCCACGCAACACGAGCGGCCAGTCGAGTTTGCCCTCGTTCTTGAGCATCCCGATATTTCCGCCTCGTCCCCTGGCTCCCACATTGATCTTGCGGAGCACCTCGTCGTCGAGATTGATGCTTGGACCTTTCACACCCTGCGCCTGCATTGCCGAGGCGTGGGCGAGCAGATCGTTGAGCGAACGGCCGGAGAGAATTTCGGTCACAGGCGGTTGCTTCCGTGCTCGGGCCAGCGACTGGTCGCGTTCCTTCTGACGAATCTCCTCCAAGGTGGGGATCATCGTGCTTTCACGGCGATAGGCTTCACGCAGTTGCCGTCGCGTTTCGATTTTGGCCTGTTCGACCTGTTGATTGAGCAAGCGCGCCCGTTGCCAATCGTTGAGATACTGCCCCTGCGCCTCGGTCAAGTTGGCCAGGCCAGTCATCGCAGCGCCGTAGGGTGGGTTGTAGTACAACCCCGGATAGTAGGGCGGGAAGTAGCCCGGATAGCCAGTGCCGGCGCCAGGGCTTGGATAACTGCTCAGCGAATTAAAGGCCGGCGCATAGGGAACGCTGGTGATGGTGGGTCCAAGGGGAGTGGGAACGACGACCGGAGGAGTCATCGCCAACGGCGGCACAAATCCAATGGTGCCCGGATAAAAGAGCGGGTGTGTGTTGTAGAACGCTGCGGCGGCGGCATTGGCGGCGCTGAACGCAGCGGCATTGTACGAGGAGATCGCTCCAAGCGGCGGGTTGGGCCGGAACCCTGGTGCGATGTGCCCCGTGGTGTTGGGGAGAAAGCGTACGGGCTGTGCCGAGGCGGTTGGTGTCAGGATCGTCAGACCCGCCAACAACAGGCCACTCAATAAGAGCGAGGGAGTGCGCATGTCTGTCTCCTGTACCCATCAGGTCGAGCTGCGATCAATTACTCGGCACCCTGCCGACAGGGAATCCTGTACCTATTGTACGGAGCATTAACAGCCTTATGCATTCTATCTTAGGTTTTTCTTTTGCTGAACGCTGCGCGAAATCCGCCCTGCCTGCGTCTGATCGCTCGAATGGGGACCCTTTGTCCGTTTTTTTCACATTTTCCCTTCAAGCAAGAGCGTCTGTCCCCTGGGGGGAGTGTAGCGATCAAAAGACATCTGCAGAGCGTAGAAGAAAGGGGGTGGCGCGATCGCGGATTGCTGTTGCTCCCAGGCAGGTGCGACGCTATAAGCCGACCTCTTTCCTGACCGTCCATTGCTGCCGCGGGTCCAGCGAGTGGGGGAAGCTCGCACCCGCCGAGGGTAGACGGAGACCTGGGATGCAGACCAGACCGTTGCTCAATGAAATCGCTCGCGATGAAGCGCTGGTGCGTGGCCTTGGCGACGAGGAAGCTCGCTTGCTGGTCTTCTGGTTGGTCGAACAGGCGGAGCGTCTGTTGATGAACGAACCGGATCCCGGGCAACCCTTGCGTCGCCTCCGTCAGCGCGGGCGCGCCATCAGTCGCTTTGTAACCCTGTGGTGCTATCATCACGCCCACGGAGCAGCCGGGCAACTGGCTGCCACCGAGCGCTTCACCTGGCCACTTCCCGAGGGGCCCACCAGCGCGGAAGAATTAATGGCCACCATCCTGCACTGGGAAGAGGAACACTCCTCGTGCTAGAGGCGTGTTCGCTGAACCTCCTGGTTCCAGTTCCCAACTGGGTCGTGCGATGGGTTTGAAAAGACAGAAAAACCCAGTCGCTACGGGAGCGAGAAATCTCATCTACCTGGAGTGAGATCGGGAAGGGGTTGGCTTGTGTGGGGCGCAAACGTCGATTAGACTTGATGTACTCCGAGTCGGCCGGCTCGGATGAACCCTATCTTCGCGCCGAGGACTCGTTGTGACACCCGACCCCAATCTCCAGGTTGATCCCCGTACCCTTGAGCGCACCCGCCAGCATATCAACAGGCTGATCGAGGAAGCGGCTCGACTGGCGGAATCGCAGATCCCCCCGAACGAGTTTTACAGCGAATTACTTCAGCGGGTGCTGCAAGCGATGGCGGCTCCCGCAGGGGTGGTCTGGCTGCGGACCCCGCAGGGCAATCTGCAACTGCAGTTCCATGTCAATCTGCGCGAGGTCGGCATCGATCGCAATGAGGCGAGCCGGCGCAGTCACGATGAAATGCTGCGCAAGATCATGGAGCAGAAGCAACCGCTCCACGCCATGCCGCGCAGCGGAGAGGGCGCAACCGCCGACGGTCGTCCGGCCGCCGGCAACCCAACGGATTTCCTGCTCCTGCTCGCGCCCATCCTGGTCAACAACGAGGTGGGGGGGATCCTCGAGGTCTGGCAAAGCCCGGAACGGCCGCTCAATGCGGTGCCGGGCTTTCTCACCTTCATGAGCACCATGGCCGATCTGGCCGCGCGCTACATTCGCAACCAGACGATGGGCCAGCTGGTGGGACAGCAACAGGTCTGGACTCAACTGGAAACCTTTGCGCGCCAGGTACATGCCAGTCTCACCCCGGTCGAGGTCGCCTACCAGGTCGCCAACGAGGGGCGGCGCCTGGTGGAGTGCGATCGGGTGTCCGTCGCGATTCGTCATGGGCGCAAGGCGAAAATCGAGGCGATCAGCGGGGCGGATGTGATCGAGACCCGCTCGAACCTCGTTGTGCTGATGCGCAAACTCGCCGATGCGGTCTTCGAGTGGAATGAAAAGCTGGTCTACACCGGGGTCAAGGACGAGAGTCTGCCGCCCAGGGTGCTCGAACAGCTGGACGCCTATCTTGCAGAGAGCAATAGCAAACTTCTGGTGCTGCAACCCCTTCGTGATGAACGAGAAAAGGAAAGTAAGAAGCCAGCACGAGCGGCGCTGATCATGGAGTGCTTTGAAACCTCCGCGGAGCCCCAGCAACTGGTGTCGCGCCTCGATGTGGTTGCCCGCCATGCCACCAGCGCGCTGTACAACGCGGTCGAACACCATCGTATTCCCATGCGCTTCCTGTGGTTGCCCCTGGCTCGACTGCAGGAAGGGCTGGGTGGAAAAACCAAGGCGATCGCGGCCAGTGTCACGCTGGGCGTGGTTCTGCTGATTCTGGCGCTCTGGCTTGTTCCCTATCCGTTGAAGATGGACGCCACGGGACAGCTGCTCCCGCAAACCCGGCGCTACATCTACTCTCCCGAAGAAGGACGCGTGGAGTTCATCGAGGTCAAACCCGGTGAGATCGTGGCGGAGGATCGTGGCACCATCCGCATGTTTAGCAAAGACCTGCAGTTGAAGATCATTCAGCTCAAGGCGGAGATCAAGTCGGCCAATGACAAGCTGAACACCCTCAACGCCCAGTTTAGTGATGCCTCCCCCGCAGACCGCGGGCGCATCAACATCCAGAAAGACGAGCAGATCAATCTGCGCACCCTGAAGTTTGAAGAACTCAATGACCTCATTGAACGAACCAATTCGGTCGAGGGGCAACCGGGCTTGTTTTACGTCAAGGCGCCGCGCTTCACCGAACAGGAAAAGAGCAACTGGCGCAACTGGCGTCGCCCGGTTCCTGGAGAATCGCCGGATCGCGAATTGCTCGGTCCGCAGTGGACTGTTCTGAACAGCGATTTCCGCGAACTCCTGTTCAATCGTACGGTGCAGCCTTCCGATCCGCTCCTCCGGTTGGGGGACAAGGAAGGCCGCTGGGAGATCGAACTGAAAATTCCGCAACAGCACATCGGGCAGGTGTTACAGGCCTTTAGCAATGAGAAGACCGAGGTGCTTGATGTGGATCTCTTGTTGCGCAGCGATCCGACGCGCACCTTCCGTGGCAAACTCCGCCGCGAGCGCATTGGCGGTGAGGCGACTCCACACCACTCCGATACCAATAACGAACCCGAACCTGTGGTGCTCGCCTATGTCGCGATTGATGGCGAAGGGATCAACCCCGCGGAAGCGTTGCCCCGCGATCTGCTCGTGACTGGCACCGAGGTGCGGGCCAAGATTCGTTGCGGGAATCACCGTCTCGGCTATTCGCTCTTCTACGGTGTCTGGGAGTTCTTCTACGAAAAGGTTCTCTTCTACTTCTAGGTGGAATGGGCTGGTCGTTTGCACGTCCCCAGCACAGGAGATTTCATCATGCTACGCTGGCTCATGATACTCGCCGGGATCATCCTGGTCGGAGTGGCGGTTACCGCCTGGGTGATGGAAGATGGCCGCCTCCCTCCGGAGAACGGGACCGAGGGGGCGTCCAACCAGGAAGGGGCCCGGACCGAAAGACCAAAGGATGCGGGGCGGTCGCGGGACACCACACAGCGCCAGACGCCACCGAGTAAACCCCTGGTCCCGGTCGCAACGGTGACAAGTAACGATCGCCAAAAACCGCTGGTGATCAACGAGATGCGAGCCACCTTGCGAGAGACCCAGGAGGTCCCCAGTCAGCGCTCCGGGAAGGTGATGGTGGTGGGGACCGAAGTTGCCATGGGCGAGCCGCTCCCCCCGCCGGATCGCCTGGTTCGGCTGCGTGTGGGGATTCCCCTGATTCGCATGCAGCCGGGCGAGCAGTACACCGGCAAAACCTGGCGATTCGCCGACGGCAACTCACTGTGGCGTGAGTGGAAGGAGAACGATCCAGTTGATCCGAGCAACCTTCGGCTGCACAAGGAGGAACGGCTCTATCGCACCCTCGAGGTGGGGGACTCCGTGCAGAAGGGACAGGTGCTCGCGGTTCTGGATCAGGAACTTCCGCTCGCCGAGATCGACATCAAACTCGCCAACTACAACGCTGCCGTCGCCAAGCGCGGCGCGACGGAAAAAACACGAGAGGAATATGCCAAGCGCCTCGAATCGCTTGAGGCGACGGCCCGTCGGGTTCCCGGGAGTATCTCGCGCGAGGATATCCGGGCGGCTCAGCTGGCTGTGGATCGCTACGCGGCCGAGACCGTCAGCGATACCGAAAGCATGAAGAAGGCGGAAGCAGAGATGCTTCAGTCGCGCGTGCTCCTCTCGATGCACACCATTCGGGCGGAAATCAACGGCAAGGTGAAGATGATCTACGCCCATCGTGGTGAGGCAGTGAAGGAACAGGAACGCGTCGTGCAACTCCAGAACCAGGATCTCCTTCGCGTCGAGGGACTGGTCGATGTGCAGGATGCTCAGTTGCTTCAGCTCAATCAGCCGGTGTTTGTGGAAACCGCCGTTCCGCGTGCGCCCCAACTGGCTCTGCGTGGTCCGCTCCAGGAGGTGACCGCCGTCGCCGTCAGCAAGGGTGGGCAGCCCTGGGTGATCGCCGCCAGCACCGATCGCACCATCTGGTTCTGGCGTGTGACTCAGGATACCCTCGCTCAATCGCCGGAAGGCGCCAAGGTTCCCGCGTACAAAATCGATGACAAGGAGAAACGCTATCGCGTGGATCATCCGGCAGTCGTTCGTGCCGTCGCCTGCTCGCCGAAGGGGAGCAGCACCAACCTCTGTCTCGTTGGCGCTGCCGATGGCTCGGCTCGACTGTGGAATCTGGATAATCTGACTCAGCCCGCGCGGGAATTGAAGGAACGACACAACGGAGCGATTCAGGCAGTCGCCTTCAGCCCCAACGGCACCCTCTGTGCCACGGCTGGCGAGGATCGTACGGCCCGGATCTGGAACTCTGCCAACGGCGAGTTGGTGGCGCGCATTCCCGAGGCCCACCAGGGCGCGGTCACCCAGGTCGCCTTCGCCACCGACAAACTCCTGGTGACGGCAGGGCGCGACGCCGCCCTGCGTTCGTGGAACCTGGAAGGGAAAGATCCCACAGCAGTGCAGGAGATGGATCGCCGGAGTTCCACGGTCGATCGGCTGGGGGTGAGTCCCGATGGCAAGTATGTGCTCTTCGATCAGGGGAAGGAACTGCAGGTGCTTTCCCTGGCGGATCGCAGCATTGCCGGCGTGCTCAAGAACACCTCCGGCGCAGTGAACTTTACAACGATGGCGCTTTTCTCGCCTGGCGCGGGGAACATGATCCTCACGGCAGGGGCCGCCGACAATCGCCTGCAGCTGTGGCGGAGTCCCCTGGCGAGCAAGTATGGGCGCGCCGCCGAGGTGCGCCAGTTTGTCTGGAGTAGCACAACGACCTCCGCGGCCTTCGCTCCCGAGGCTCCCTTTGTTGTGACGGGGACCGCCGACAAGCAGGTTCTCCTCTGGTCGCTCCCGCCGACCGAGGTGCTCGAAGAGGCCACCACCCCCAATGCAAAAATCTCGCTGGTGGATCGGTCGCTCGATGCGGGCTCGCGTCAGGTGCGGGTCTGGGCCGACCTGATACGTCCCACCGAGGGATTGATCCCTGGAGCAACTGCGACACTGGTTGCCTACCCGGCCAAGAACTAACGCCCTCGGAGATTCGTGCCTTATGAGCACCGGCGCCCCTCTGGCCAGTGAGCTGGAACGAAGAAAACGCGTTCGACTCCGTCTGCGACCGGATCTGGCGATCACGCCGCAGCGGTACGAGGGGCGCACTTATTACGTAATCAAGGATCCGGTAAGTCTGCGTTACTACCGCTTCAAGGAGCAGGAGCATTTTCTGCTCGGCTTCATGGATGGGTCGCATACGCTGGACGAGGCTCAGAAAGAGTACGAGAAACGCTTTCGTCCCGAGCGTCTCAACCTGGAGGATCTGGAAGCGTTTGCCCAGCAGCTCATCTCCGCCGGACTGGCTCAGAACGAATCGCCCCGCGCTGGCAAGCAGTTGCTCGATCAGCGCAACAAGCGCAATCGTAGCCAGTGGATGCAGACCCTCACCAACGTCCTCTACATCAAGATCCCTGTCTTCGATCCCGACCGCCTGCTGGTGAAGATGCTGCGCTGGCTGTCGTTTGTCTTCACCGTGTGGTTCTTCACGCTCAGCGTGGGGGTCATGCTGGCCGCGGTGCTCCTGGTGGCGACTCATTTCGACACCTTCCGTGGCAAGTTGCCTTCCTATCACGAGTTTTTCAGCCTCAAAACCGTGGTCTACCTCTGGATTGCCCTCGGGGTGGTCAAGGTGATTCACGAGTTTGGCCATGGGCTCAGCTGCAAGACCTTTGGCGGGGAAGTGCACGAGATGGGATTACTCTTTCTCGTGTTTTCCCCCTGCATGTATTGCAATGTCTCCGATTCGTGGACGTTGCCAAACAAGTGGAAACGCATCATCATCAGTGCGGCGGGGATTTATGTGGAGTTGATCATCGCCGCCCTCGCCACCTTTATCTGGTGGAACACTCCCAACCAGCCGTTTATCAACAACCTTTCACTCAGCTTGATGGTGGTCTGCTCGGTGAGCACCGTGGTCTTCAACGCCAACCCGTTGATGCGTTACGATGGCTACTATGTGCTTGCCGACTGGATTGAGATTCCCAATCTGCGCGAACGCGCTAATCGCTATCTGCAAAATCTTTTTCTTGAGCACTGCCTGGGGATCGAGGTGCAGCCCGAGCCGTACATGGCGTTGTGGCGACGCTGGCTCTTCGTCATCTACGCCATTGTCAGCTATGTTTACCGCTGGGTGATCACCTACTTCATCCTGGTGTTTATCTACTCGTTCCTCAAACCGTACAAGCTGGGGGTGGTGAGCGGAATGCTGGCGGTGGCTTCGCTGGCATCCATGCTGGGCTGGCCTCTCTACCGCCTGGGCAAGAACATTCATCAGCGAGGAAGGTTGCCCGACATGAAGCCTGCACGCGTGGCCCTGACTGTGAGTGTCTTTGCGGCTCTGCTCTTCGGCTTTTTCTTTGTGCCGCTGCCGGTGAGTCGTGTTCATGCGGTCGGCCTGGTTCAGGTCAACCCGGACCAGGCGACGGCAATTACCGTCTCCAAGGAATTCCCCGTGACCCTGGAGAAACTGCACATTGAAGATGGTCAATGGGTGCGCAAGGGGGAAATCCTCGCCGAATTCAGCAGCCGCACGCTGGCCGACAAGATGCGCGAAGCTCGCAGCGAAAGCGCCGTGCGCGAGAATGAACGTCGTTCGCTCGAACGGCAACGGGAAGCCACCACCGACAAGAGCGAAAAGGCCCAGATGGATCAACGTGTCACCGAAGCCCTGACCAAGCACGAACAGGCGGAGAAGCAGTATCGCTACTACGAGCAGCAATTGCGACTTGCGCAGGCGTTGATTGCGCCCCAGGATGGCTATGTGATGGGGGCTCCCACCAAGGATCAGGTCGGCAAGCTCTGGGATCCGAAAACGCCCCTATGTACCGTGGGGAATCGCCAATCGCTGCGCGTATTAATCGGGGTCACGCCCGCCGACTACCATGTGTTGCAGGAGAATCTGCGCGAGAAACTGACAACCACCCATCGCGGCTTGCCCGTAACGGTTCGCGTTCAGGGACTGGCCGAGGAACGCTGGCTTGGCGAATTGAAGAAACTCCCCGAGGCCGAGGCCCAGACGATTCCGTTGGCGCTCTCGAGCAAATCCGGGGGCCCGATCGCGGTGCAACCCAACTCGCAACCGGACAAACTGATCCCGCAAACGCAACACTACCTGGTGCCGATCGACCTGGCGCAACCCGACGAGTGCATCCAGCCCGGAACCATGGCGCGCGTGAAGATTCACTGCAAGCATCGCTCCTGCGCCTGGTGGGTGTGGCGTACCATTAACGACACCTTCAACCTTGGTCTGGGCTAGCGAGGGGGGGCCTCGCGACTTTCCAGGGAAACCCCTTATACAATAAGGATAGAAAACCCGGACGAGCGCGAGGGCGTGTCTCATGTGGAGCAATTCGGACGACACCCAGCATCTTCTCGATCAGGTCCGCCAGGGCGATGAGGCCGCGGTTGAACGGCTGCTCTCGGTCCATCGGGAACCGTTGCGGCGCATGATCGGCCTGCGTCTGGATCCAGCCCTGGCCGCGCGCATCGATGCCAGTGACATCGTGCAGGACGTTCTGCTCGAAGCCCATCGACGGTTGCAGGACTATCTGCTCAATCCACGGCTCCCGTTCCACCTCTGGCTGCGACACATCGCTCGCGATCACATCATTGATGCTCATCGCCATGAGCGACTTGCGCAGCGCCGGAGTATCGATCGGGAGCAGTCCCTCCCGGTCGCGCGCGCCGATGAATCCTCGTTCGACTGGGCCGCCCAGTTCTTCGACCAGGAACTGACGCCGGCCTCTGCTGCCATGAAGCAGGAGATGGAGCGCAAGGTGCAACAGGCCATCCAGCAACTGGAGAATGATGATCGGGATATTATCCTGATGCGCTACGTCGAACAGTTGAGTAACCAGGAAGTGGCGGCCTCGCTGGGATTGACCGAGGCGGCCGCGTCGATGCGCTGTCTGCGCGCGGTGCGGCGCCTGCAAGCATTGTTGGTATCCTGACCTGGACTGCGGGAGCCTGTGCGTTCATGAATCGTTCTCTGCCGGTCAGCGACGATCCCGCTCGCGAACAACTGCTCGCCGATCTTCTCACGGAACTGTCCGAGCGCCGACGACGCGGCGAGTCTGCCGATGTGGAACAACTGGCACGCGCGCATCCCGATCTGGCCCAGGAACTGCGCCAACTCTGGGCCGCGGTGCAGGTGGCGCAGGCCTTTGGTTCGCCACGCCCCCCCCAGCCCACAGACCGTCGTCCTTCCCCTTCCCCCCGCACGCAACCTGGCCTCTCCCTCGGCGAACTGCCCACCACGGAGATACGCAGCGACCCCGTCGCCGCACCCGCCAATGGCAGTTTGCCGCGCCGATTTGGCGATTATGAACTGCTCGAACAGATTGGTCGGGGCGGGATGGGGGTGGTCTACAAGGCCAGACAGATCTCGCTGGATCGTTTTGTTGCCATCAAGATGCTGCGGCATGGCGGGGAATCGAGCGATGCCGACCTGCAGCGGTTCCGCAACGAGGCGGAAGCGGCCGCGCGACTGGATCATCCCAACATTGTCCCGGTTTATGAAGTGGGGGAAGCCGAGGGGCAACTCTACTTCACCATGAAGCACGTGGAGGGAACCACGCTGGCTGCCTTGCTGGATGAGCATCCGCTCGCGGCGCGTGATGCGGCCCAGATGATGGCGACCATCGCGCGCGCCATTCACTTTGCCCACCAGAACAACATCCTGCATCGCGATCTGAAGCCCTCCAACATCCTGCTCCAGGGGAACTCAGGGAGTCGCAGCGGGGAGGCGAACCCGGGGGAGAACCTCGCCTGGTATCCGATGGTTGCCGATTTTGGGCTGGCCAAGCGGGTGGAAGGCGGAGAGAGCCTGACGGCCACCGGCGCCATTGTTGGCACCCCGAGTTACATGCCGCCCGAACAGGCTTCTGGGAGTCGAGGCACGCCGAGCCCAGCCAGCGATGTCTATAGCCTGGGGGCGATTCTCTACGAACTGCTCACGGGCCGGCCGCCGTTTCGCGCCGCCTCCACCGTGGATACGCTTCTGCTGGTGCTCGACCAGGAGCCGGTCGAACCGCGCCGGTTGAATCCACAGGTCGATCGGGCACTGGAGTTAATCTGTCTGAAATGTCTGCAAAAGCAGCCCGATCTGCGCTATCCCAGCACTGCCGCGCTGGCCGAGGATCTGGAGAAATTTCTCGCGGGGGAACGGCCCTCGGTGTGGTCGGGCACACTCCTGGATGTGATTGGCAATCTCCTGCGCGAGACCCATCACGCTCCGGTGCTGGAAAACTGGGGGATGCTCTGGATGTGGCACTCCCTGAAGATCTTCCTGCTGTGCGCCTTGACCAACTGGATGTACTGGCAAGGGGTGCGCAGTCATCTCTCGTATTTGTTGCTGTGGTCGGTCGGGTTGAGCGCCTGGGCGTTTATCTTCTGGACCTTGCGGCGCCGGGGGGGGCCCGTACTTTTTATCGAACGCCAGATTGCTCATGTCTGGGCCGCCGGGGTGAGCGCGAGCATCATGATGTTCGTGGTGGAATGGCTCCTGGCTCCCCGGGTTGAGGTGCTGGCGCTCTCGCCAATCCTGGCCTTGCTCGCGGGGATGGTCTTTACCGTGAAGGCCGGGATGTTGTCAGGTGCGTTCTACCTGGCCGCCGGGGCGATGTACTTGACAGCCATCCCCATGGCGCTCTTTCCTCAGGTGGGAATCCTGCTCTTTGGCCTTGTTTCTGCCATCTGCTTCTTTGTTCCGGGCTGGATCTACCATCGGCGCCGTTCGCAGCGGGATCGCGCTCGCGTGGAGAAATACCGGGGGTAAAAACGGATCAACCGCGGGGGCGATACTGGCGCAACGCTTCCAGGGTGTGGGCAAACTCGGCGGGGAGTGGGGCTTCCACTTCCATGATCTTCTTTGTCCGTGGATGCTGAAAGCGTAGTCGGGCGGCATGCAGCGCCTGGCGCGACAGCAACAATTCGTCCTTCTCGGGATCGAGGTGCGGAATCAGATCACTCAGGCGGAGCGAATCGCGGCCACTATAGACCTTGTCGGCGAGAACGGGACAGCCCACGCTCGCCAGGTGAACGCGAATTTGATGCGTGCGGCCCGTGCGCGGATAAACCTTGACATACGTGTAGCCGCGAAAGCGCTCGATCACCTCGTAATAACTGCATGCTTCCTTCCCCTCGTCCTCGTCGTGGGTAACGGCCATCTTGACGCGATCATGAGGATGACGGGTGATGCGGCCCTCGATGTAATCGCTATCGCGATCAAGCACGCCGGCGGTCAGCGCACGGTATTCCTTGAAGATCTTGCGCAGCTCGAATTGCATGCTCAGATCGCGGTGCGTTTGTTCTTCCTTGGCAATCAGGATCACTCCGCTGGTGTCGCGATCCAGGCGATGCACGATCCCGGCGCGATAATCGCCGTTGATCCCACTCAGATCCTCGAAGTGAAAGCGCAGGGCATTGACCAGCGTCCCCGACCAGTTGCCCTTGGCCGGATGTACCACCATGTCCGGCGGTTTATTGATCAGGGCAAGGTATTCATCTTCGTAGAGGATGGTGAGCGGAATATCCTCGGCAACGGGGAGATCGTGGGTGGGGTCGGGAAGGGTGATGACGATCTGATCGTCGTAGCGAACCTTGTAACTGGACTTGGCGGCCTTCCCATTGACATGGACGCCGCCTGCCTCGATCACCTTCTGGATGACCGAACGGCTAAAGTCGGAGAACATGAGGGCAAGATACTGGTCCAGCCGAGTGCCCTCGACCTTGCGCTTGGCAACCAGTTCAATGGTCTCGCCCATGGGTGGAACAGCGGTCGGCGTTTCGCTCGTGCAAGGATCAGGGCTTGAGCATGATCTTGAGTTCATCGAGCGTCTTGGTGTTTTCCAGTCGTTTCAGGCCGGCTTCGGCGCGGGTGGCGTAGAGACTCGGCCCGGTGCGTTCCCGGGTTTTACGCTCGCTGTCTTTCTTGATGACCCGCTGATAGAGTTCCCTGGCCTTGTCGAACTCCCCGGTGGCTTCGCGCGCCTCGCCAGCGCCGACCAGGGCTTCCTGCGACAGAAGCGATATCCCCTCGAATTGTCCGGCGACCTTCTCAAACGTGCCAGCCGCCTCCTGCAGTTGTTCGTGGGCCTTCTTGCTATCGCGGTAGATTTCGCCCAGTCCTTCGCGGAGTTTGATGCGTGCCATCTGCATCTCGGCGACCGATCCCACGGTCGTGCCGCGATTGGCGTCTGCCACCTTCTTCAGATCGTCGAGACTGGTGGCCTGATCGACCTGGAGCCAGAGTTCGGAATCACGCTGGGTGGCGGTGGTCGAGGTGTACCACCAGATGAACCAGATGCCGACGATCGCACCGGCGACACCGAGGAAAATCCAGGTGTTCCGCGACGGGCCGCCCTTGACCGTTTCGAACAGTTCCTGGAGCCAGCGTACCAGACTGTTCGTTTCCAGTTCCTTACGTTGTTCCGCTTTCATGCGGCCACCTTCCGCTCTCTCTGCGCAACAGTACGAGTGATTTGATAGATGATAGAAATTGGGCGAGAGTCGGTCAATGTGAGAAAGCGTCTCGCGCGACTGGTGCGAGGAAGTCGCCGCCTGAGACACCCCGCACCAGGCCGGAGTTCGCCGGATTCTTCGGGCAGCGACGAAGAAACACCGTGCGAGATCCCCGCTGCCCGTGGGAGGGGCCCACGAGCAGCGTGCGGGTGACTTCAGAGTTAGACTTTGCTGGAGATATTCACGAAGGTGTGGACGTGCGGCAGAACACGATAGTTCCACACAAAGCCTGGTCCTTCCAGCCGCCAGAAGTGCCAGGGTTCGCTGTCCTTCATCTTGGCGTCGGGATAGAAGGCCAGGTGGATCTTCGCCATACCGCCATTGGTCTTGACGATCTCCATGACCTCGTCGACATCTTCCTGGCGATACGGCGACAGGATGGCGCGCATCACGCTCTCGACCAGTGCCTGCTGATCCTTGCTCAGTTCGCCGTAGCTGATGCCCGGCTTGGCTTCCTTCGGACCGCGGAACTTCACCGACGGAGCCTGTTCGCCTGGGCTCCCCTTGACGATGGCGACCTTGCGTTGCTTCTCGGAAAGTGCCTCGAAGACGCTGAGCACCGCCTTGGTCTGGTAGTTGAAAACGTTGCGATCGCTGTAGCCATTGGGGCTGTGGCCATAGTACATCGGTCCGCCAAAGGCCGCGCCTTCCTCGGAGTTCCCGTCGCAGCGCACCGTCAGGTGATGGCCGGTGAACAGCCAGGCGTACTTGGCCGCCCCGGAGGGATCGCCAAAGATATAGGCGCCGCAATTGGTGAACGCCCCGCTATTGTCGAAGGTGCCATTGCGCGTGATGCGCCGATATCCCTCGTCGTCCGACGCGATGGCGCGCAAAATGCGTTCGAGAAGTTCCTGCTGCGGCTTGGTGTAAGCGTCGCCAATCTTCTTGCCGATGGGGGCGTTGTACATCCCCAGGCGGGTCGGAATCTGCTTGGCCTTGCCATGATCCCAGGCGAGCACGATCTCTTTCTTCTGGGTGTCGGAGAGACCAGCGTAGAGTTCCTTGATGAGCGCCTCGGCGGGCTTTTCGGGCTTCTTGACCGGAGCGGTGGTCGGCTTCTCCTTCTTGTCG
>JAKOSN010000249.1 GCA_029777335.1 Planctomycetota bacterium | reverse complement strand
GGTGAGCAAAAATCTGGTCGCTACCGAGGTGAAGCTCGGCAACCGGAAACAGACCGCCTATCGGGTGCAGGGCGACGCGACCGATGCTCCCCTGATGGGTTTCACCGTGTGCGGCGAGGACAAGAAATTCCATGTCGCCAAGGCAACGATCGAGGGCGATACCGTCGTGGTCACCTGCCCGGATGTGGCCAGGCCGATCGCCGTTCGCTTTGGCTGGGCCCAGCATCCGGTGTGCAATCTCTTCAACAAGGAAGGGTTGCCCGCCTCTCCTTTCCGCACCGATAACTTCCCGGTCAGCACCGAGCCGAAGAAAAAGTGATCGTGATGACATGATCCGGTCATCACTTCCGGCCTGAACGAGGGGATGTCCTGTTTCCCTGAGGGAAAACAGGACATCCCCTGTTGCTTCGCGTGGCGGCGATCTCCGCGCCGTTAGCGCGCGTCGGCCATCACCTGCAGCTGGAGCAGCGAGCGGTTCTGTTCCTTTTCCAGATATTCCCGACCTTTTTTCACGTTGATGTGATCCCAGGGGAGCACCTCGTTTAGCGGTCGGGTCCGCTGCGAATACCAGGCGACGTCGATGCCGAGGTCCCGGAAGGTCTGCCACCATAGCTGCGGTTTGAAACATTCACGCCAGCCGTCAAGCCGTGCTCCGCGCCGCCAGGCCTCCTCCAGCGCCACTGCGACCCGCCGGTCTCCCCGCGTGAGAATGCCTTCGAGCATGCTGCATTCGATGTCGTGCTGTTTGACCGCCACCGAGCGCAGGCGATTGCGCTTGCGCATGTACTCCCCGGCCCAGCGCAGATACTCCCGCGTCTGCATGCCGTTCCATTGATAGGGCGTGTGCGGCTTGGGAACGAAGTTGGAGACCGACGCTGTCACCTCCTTGTAGCGCCCCGTTACCTGCTTGCTGATGCAGGCAATCTCCTCGGCCATCTCGACAATTCCGTCGAGATCCACCTGCCGTTCTCCTGGGAGGCCGCAGAGAAAGTAGAGCTTGACTCGTTGCCAACCGTTCCTGAACGCCTCGCGACAGCCTTCATAGAGGTCGTCGTTCTTGATCTTCTTGCGAATCTGTTCGCGCATGTCATCGCGGGCCACCTCGGGCGCCAGGGTTAAGCCGCTCTTGCGTGCTCCTTTCATGAGGCGGGGGAGCGAGCGGAGCTGGTTGTTGATGCGCAAACTGGGAAGTGAAACGGTTACTCCCAGGGGTGCAAACACCGCCTGCATGCGCTCCACCAGCTCCTCGAAGTAGGGATAATCGCTCGTGCTGAGGCTGAGCAGGCTGATTTCCTCGTAGCCGGTGTTGCGATAGCTCTCCAGAGCAGCCTGGACGATCGTTTCCACCGAGCGCACGCGAAGGGGACGTTTGATGACGGTCGATTGACAGAAGCGACATTGCCACGGACACCCCCGCATGATCTCGATGGCGATGCGATCATGGGGAGTGCGGACAAATGAGACAATCGGTTTGGTGGGGAGGGGGATGGCGTCGAAATCCTGGTTAATCGTGCATGCCAGGATCTCGCGTGGCACCTCGGAGCGGGTGCGATTCATCGCTGCGAGGGTCCCATCGGCGTGATACTCCGGTTCATAGAACATCGGCGCATACGCCCAGGTGGTGCTGCCCGCCAGGGTAGCGATCATGTCGGCCCGCGAGAGCTTGCCCTGTTCCTTCAAGGTCATCCACTGATCCATCACCCAGGGCAAGCTCTCCTCGCCATCGCCAATGACGAACAGATCCACGAAGGGAGCGAGCAACTCCGGGTTCTGCGCGCCCGGTCCGCCGGCGATCACCAGCGGATGGGCCAGGGTGCGATCCTTGCTGTGCAGGGGAATGCCGCCCAGGTCCAGCATGGTCAGCAGATTGCTGTAGCACACCTCGTACTGCAGGCTGAAACCGAGCAGATCGAACTCATGCAGCGGAGTGAAGGTTTCCAGACTGTACAGAGGGAGCCGATGCTCACGGAGCGTCTGCTCGAAGTCGATCCAGGGAGCGAAGGCGCGTTCGCAGGCCCATTGCGGATCGTCGTTCATGATCGTGTACAGGACCTGCAAACCATGATGACTGCTTCCCAGCGAATAGGTGTCGGGGAAGGCCAGACAGAGTTTGCCGCGGACCGAGCCGTGGTTCTTCACCACGCTGTTCAGCTCTCCGCCGGTGTACTGAGCCGGCGACTGAATGCGTGCGAGCAGACGCATCACTTCTTGCTTCAAGGCAGTGGACATCGACAAACTCCCTCTCGAACGAGCACCACGCGATGGTCGGGATTCCCCTGATTATGGCAGAAAGCCACGGCAAATGCTGCCGGGATTTCTTGTTGCCCGGCGTTCTTACCTGTCCTTCCATTCAGGTAAGCGCCCCGGAGTCCAGGGACCGCCGGCGTCTTCGAGTGATTTTTCCAGCATCTTGAGGTCGCTGTCGATCAGGGTGCGCAGTTTGGTCAACTGTTCGCCAAAGGCCTCTGCCGCTTCGCGATAGGCGTCACGCTGGGTTTGCGTGGGTTTGGCCAGCGCCATGCGCTGCGCGTCGACCAGGTACTCGACCCGGTCCACGATCGAGAGGGAAACGTTCTCATTGCGTGCGCGGAGAATGGTATCTCCCCGCAAGGCACGGAGAATGTCTCGATTGCGCTGGATCAGCCCACGAATGGCCGTGCGCGTTTTTTCGTCGATGGTGGGCGTGCGATCAAGGGCCTCCTTCACACGATCGAGGCGCGTGGCAAGATCCTGGGCCGACTGCAACGTCCCAGCGACCGCGCGTTCGAGTCGGGTCACCTTCTCCTGAAAGGCGAACAGCTCCTTCAGTTCTGCCTCCGGGAGTTTGTTGGTCCCCTCAAGTTGCACCTGGAACGACTGGGATTGACCCAGCTCTGTCACCACGCCGTCCACGCGCTGGGCGAGGCTCACCGTGTACGTTCCGGGCATCACCAGAGGTCCCGATGCGGCCTCGACGAAGAGGTCCTCCTCGCCGCCGGTTGTGCGCGGGGGCGCGAGCACAGGCGCGGGATGGCGGAGATTCCAGGTAACCCGGTGAAACCCCTTGCTCACCGGCCCGGGAAGGCGGCGCACCACGGCCCCGGTGGAATCCTTGATGGTCAGCACCATCGTGGGGGCTTCCTCCTCCGCCTCGGCGCGGAGTTCGGCGGGGGTGACCTTGGGCAGTGGTTTCCCTTCCTTGCTCGCCTTCGCCTCTGCCTCGCGACGTTTCTCCTTTCTGGTCTTGAGGGTGTCTTTCAGGTGATAGGTGAACGTTGCTCCAAGGGGCGGATTGTTGGCGGTGTAAAACGCCTCGCCGAGAAACGCCTTGCCGCGCCCGCCGTACTGCCGCGTGGGGATGTACATCCAGGCGGTGCGCACGGGGAAGAGTACCTGCGGCCTGGTCAACGTGTCGTCCTTGAGAGTTCGCAGAGGGGTATAGTCGTCGAGAACATAGATGCTGCGCCCAAAGGTGCCAACCACCAGGTCGTTCTCGGTCTTCTGAATGGCCAGGTCCCGGACCGCGATGGTGGGGAATCCGCCCTTGAGCCGGTGCCATTCCTTGCCGCCATTGCGGGTAAAATACAGGCCAAACTCAGTCCCCGCGAAGAGTAGCTCGGCTTCCTTGTGATCCTCGGCGAACGCCAGGACCGTGCCGCGCGAGGGCAAATTGCTCGCAATGCTCGTCCACGTTTTGCCCCGATCCTTGCTTTTCAGCAGATAGGGAGCGTAATCGCTCATCTTGTGATTGTCGAACGCGGCGTAGATTGTGTCCGCATCGTGCTGCGAGGCGAACAGACGTGCCACATAGGTGCGCTCGGGCACACCGGGAAACCGCTCGATCTTGCGCCATTGGCCTCCCCCGGTCTCGCTCACCTGGATCAAGCCATCGTCGGTGCCCACGTAGAGAAGACCCTCTTTCAAAGGCGATTCCGCGAGCGCAGTGATGTTGCCATAAAACGAGGTGGAGAGATTCTTGGCGACCGCATCCATGCTCCAGACCTTCCCCATCACTGCCAGACTGTTGCGATCGAGCTGGCGCGTCAGGTCGCCACTGATCGCCTTCCAGCTCTCGCCTCGATCGTCGCTGCGAAAGAGCCGATTGGCCGCAAAATAGATTCGCGTGCTGGAATGCGGGCTGATAAGCAAGGGGGAATCCCAGTTCCAGCGCAACGGCGGTTCACCCTTTCCCGGCAAGGGTTGAATGCTCACGCGTTGACCGTTACGGCGGTCGTAGCGCACCAGCACGCCATACTGTGCCTCAGCGTAGACAATATTCGGATTTTTCGGATCTACCTTGACGTGAAAGCCATCGCCATCCTGGACCACAAACCAGTCCTGGTTGGTGATGCCATGGACGCTGCGAGTCCGTGCGGGTCCACCCAGGGTGAAATTGTCCTGTGTTCCGCCATAGACATGGTAGAACGGCCCGGATTGATCGCAGGTGACATCGTAGAACTGTGTGACGGGGAGGTTCGCGACAAACTTCCAGTTCGCACCACGATCAAAACTCTCGTAAATGCCGCCATCACACCCCACCAGGTAATAATTGGGGTGTTTGGGATCGATCCACATGCAGTGGTTGTCCACGTGTTTCCACTTCTCGCCCAGGCGCTGCAGAGTCTTGCCACCATCCTCCGAAAGGCGGATGAACACATTCATCACATACAGACGATCCTTGTTCCTGGGATCGACCACAAGGTGGGAGTAGTACTGCGCCTGCTGATCGAAGTCGTTGCGTTTCTCCCAGTTTTCACCAAAATCGGTCGAACGAAAGATGCCCCCCTTTTTCTCGATCGATTCAATGATCGCATACACCGTGTCGGGATCGGTCGGGGCCACCGCCAACCCGATGCGCCCCAGTTCGCCCGTGGGGAGCCCCGTCTTCAATTTTCGCCAGCTGGTTCCGCCATCGGTCGATTTGTACAGGGCGCTTTCCGGACCGCCGTCGATCAGGGTCCACACATGTCGGCGCCGTTGGTAGCTCGCTGCCAGCAGAACCTCCGGGTTGCGCGGATCGAGCACCACATCGGTGACCCCCGTGTTTTCGCTGATGCTGAGCACCTGCTTCCACGACTTGCCGCCATCGACACTCTTGTACAGCCCCCGTTCGCCGCCTGGCCCCCAGAGCGGTCCCTGCGCCGCCACATAGATGATCCGGGAATCGCGCGGGTGAATGAGAATCTTGCCAATGTGCTCCGAGGTTTTCAGCCCCATGTTCTGCCAGGTTTTCCCGCCGTCGTCGGAGCGATACACGCCATCGCCATAGCCCACCGAGCGCTGGCTATTGTTCTCCCCGGTCCCCACCCAGATCGTTTCGGGGTTACTGGGGTCGAGGGTAACGTAGCCGATGGAATACGACCCCTGATCGTCGAAGAGCGGAGTCCAGGAAGTGCCGGCGTTGGTGGTTTTCCACACCCCGCCGGAGGCGACCGCAACGTAATAGACGCTCCGATCGCGCGGATGGACCGCCAGCCCGACCACGCGGCCCGAGGTGAGCGCAGGACCAAGCAGACGCATCTTCAACCCGGCGAACGAGCTTCCCTGGGTTTCTCGGGGTTTCTCCGCGACCGGAGGCGGAGGGGTTTGTGCGAGCACGAGCGAGAGCACCAGCGGCATCGCTACAGAGGAAGGGCTCATCGGTTCAGACCTCGGAGGGGTGGCAGAAAAGGATCAGGGACAATGTTATGTCACTTGTGCGATTCCGGCGAGTCGGGGTGATGGTCGAACTGAAAATCGGGATTGGGAGCCCGCGGTTCGTCCTCGGGGGGCTCCGGATGACGAGATCGCCGCGGAGGAGCCGTCGGGCTGTCGTCTGGCTGTTTGGCGCGCCGCCAGAAACGCCCCCCCCACCAGCGCAGCGCGTTGAACAGGGCCATCGCAAAGGCCAGCCAGCTGAGGGGAAAGGGAGTGGTGGGGGCCATGCCGGCCGCTGCTCGTTGCTGTTCGAGGAGCAGAAAGTAGACGCCAGCGATCAGCCAGAAAAGTGCAAAGAAAAGCTTGATCATGCCCGTGACCTTTTTCGCTTGGTGTTCCGTGTCTTGCTCTTTACCATGAGGGCGAGTTCACAGTTTCTCAGGAGAGTTTGGCCATGGCTCTTTCTCCCAGTATAGCCACCCTGTCTGCCACCGACCTCGAACGGTTGCGGCACTTCGATACTCCGACCGTCTGCAATGTCATCGAGCTCTTCGACGTGCGACCGCGCAACACCGGGTTCATGGATGCGCGCATTCAGGCTTGCTATCCAAAACTGCCGCCGATGGTGGGCTATGCCAGCACGGCCACCTTTCGCTCGGCGGCGCCACCCCGGGGAGCGAGCGCCTACTCCTCATTAAGCGAACAGGTCGAGCGCTTTGGCGAGGTGCCCGGTCCGCCGGTTGTGGTCTTTCAGGATCTCGATAATCCCGTGGCGGCTGCGACGTTTGGCGAGATCATGTGCACCACCTACAAGACATTCGGTGCGGTTGGCCTGATCACCAGCGGCGCGGGGCGGGATCTTGACCAGGTCGAGGCGATCCAGTTCCCCTGCTTCACCAGCGGCACCATCTGCGCACATGGATACTGCCAGATCGGGCATCTCCATCTCCCGGTACATGTCGGCGGGGTGACGATCTATCCGGGGGATCTGCTCCATGGCGATCGCAACGGGGTGACTACCATCCCCCCTGAGATTGCCTCGGAGGTGGCGCATGCCTGTGCCGACTACATGGCTGCCGAGGCGATCATTCTCGACTATCTCCGAGCGGGCTCGGTCACGCCGAAAGGGTTTGCCGAGGCGCGGGAGGGATGTCGCGAGCGTCTGGAGAGCATGGCGAAGCGACTGCGCCGGCGCTAACGGGCTCGTTTGGGGAAACGTGAAGATGCATTGTGAGGAGTCTGGAGGACGTCTATAATTCGACGCGGAGGAGGGTGAGGAACGGAACCTGGTAGGCAGCGTGAAATGAATCTGCCGCTGTTACGACCGAAGGTAAGCGATCTCGTTTTTCAGCTCTATGGACGTCCCATGCATCCCGAGCTGTTCGAGATCCTTGCCATGCGCAAGGTTCGGCATGAGGACTACGAACTGACGGTCTGGATCACGCGCACCGGCCATGTCATCACCTTTGAGAACGCCGACGTGGTTCTGAGCGAGGTGACTGCGGCCGCCGAGGAACCGTTGCCCGAAAAACGCCGTCTGCTTGGCTATCGCCTGCGCGGCGAGCATTATGGGCAGTGCACCTGCGCCCACGGCATCCATTACCAGATGGGGTTTCAGGTCGAGGTCCTCACTCCCGAGTTGTTTCTCAGTGTCCACGAAGAGATTGTGCGCGACGGAAGCAAACGCGGCATGCTCCACAATTTCCCTTCGCACAGTCGACTTTCGCTCACCCCACTCGGCTTCATCACCGTCGAGGCACGGCCGGGGTGTCTGTTCCTCTCTTCCTTTCACACCTTTCCCTCGGAAGATACCGTCGTCAAGACCCAGTCGCTCATCGAGAAGAAATAGCCATTGCCCGCGCCGCTTCGTAGTCATGAAAAGATGACTGATTGAAGCAGCCAGGCGCGAAAGGCAATCATGAGCAAGGAAACCCAACTGCGTCAGGTGCTGGACTCTGGCATCGTCGCCGTCGTTCGCTCTCCCGATAGTGAACAACTGGTGGAGGTAGCGCAGGCCCTGGCCGAAGGCGGGGTCACGGTGATTGAAATTACCATGACCGTTCCCGATGCGCTCGCTGTGGTGCGCCGTGTGCGGCAAGCGCTGGGCGATCGCATTCTCCTGGGTGCAGGGACCATTCTCGATCCGGAAACGGCGCGAGCGGCTCTCCTGGCAGGGGCGGAATACCTGGTTTCGCCCACCCTGAATCTCGAAGTGATCAAACTCTGTCAGCGCTACGACAAGCTGGTGATGCCCGGCGCCTTCACGCCGACGGAGATCCTGACCGCCTGGGAGGCCGGCGCCGATATTGTCAAGGTTTTCCCCGCCGACGTGGTTGGACCGGCGTTTTTCAAGGCGTTGCGCGGGCCGTTGCCGCAGATCCGGGTGATGCCGACCGGCGGGGTGGATCTGAGCACGGCGGCCACCTTCCTGCAGGCCGGCGCCTGTTGCCTGGGGGTGGGGAGTCAACTGGTCGAGCCCAAAACGGTGGCGGAGAAGAACTTCACCCGCATCCGCGACCTGGCCCGACAGTATGTGTCTATTGTACAGGAATTCCGCAAGAAGAACCAAGCGACGGCGGGGTAATTCGTCATGGCAGTGGATGTGATTACGTTTGGCGAGGCGATGGTGCGGCTCAGTCCGCCCCAGTTCCGTCGTCTGGAGCAGGCGTCGACGCTGGATGTGCAGATTGGCGGGGCCGAGTTGAACACCGCGGTGGCGCTGGCGCGGCTGGGGCGCTCGTCGGCCTGGGTCTCGCGATTAACCAGCAACGCTCTGGGGCGCATGGTGGCCAACCGGGCGCGCGAGGCGGGGGTGAATACCGAGCACGTCGTCTGGACCCCGGAGGATCGCGTCGGGGTGTATTTTCTGGAGTTTGGCGCTGCCCCGCGGGCCAGCAGTGTGGTCTACGACCGCAAGGGGGCCGCGATCGCCAACATCAAGCCGGGCATGGTGGACTGGGCGAAGATCTTCAAGGGGGTGCTCTGGTTCCATGTGACCGGGATCACTCCGGCTCTCAGCCCAACCGCCGCCGAGACCACGCGCGAGGCCTTGCTGGCCGCTCATGGCCTGGGTGTCAAGACCAGTATCGATCTGAATTATCGTGTAAAGCTGTGGAGTCAGGCCGAAGCAGGCCGCTGCATGAGCGATCTGATGCAGTTTTGCAATGTGCTCATCACCACGGAAGAGGATACCGAACGCGTCTTTGGCATCACGGGGAAGGATTACGAGGACGTGGCGGCCCAGGTGGCCAAGCGGTTCCCGCTCCAGGTGGTGGCGCTGACCTTGCGCGAGAATCCCCTGGTGTGGAAGAACACCTGGACGGCGATCGCCTATCAGGAGGGGAAGGTCCTGCGGACGCGGACTTACGAGGTCGAGATCGTGGATCGTCTTGGCGCTGGCGATAGCTTTGCCGCCGGCCTGATTCACGGCCTGCTCGACGGTGATCTGCAAAAGGGACTCGACTACGGTGTGGCCACCAGTGCCATCAAGCACTCGATTCCAGGGGATTTCGCCTGGATCAACCGCGAGGAGGTCGAGGCGTTGCTCAAGGGAGGCGGATTGCGCATCAGTCGGTGAACGGTCTCCGTCCCCAGCCAGGCCGACCCCGTTTCCGTCGGCCTGGATCCGCCCGCCACAACTACGGCTTGCTGGGCACCAGGATGTAGGTAAATGCCCCAAGCAGGGTGTTTTCCTGGACCTTGTGGCATGTGACACAGGCTCCTCGGGCACGGATCGGGCCTACCATGCGAATCTGGTCCGGGCCGATCTGCGTTTGCAGGCTGCCCCCTTCCTTCAGGGTGGTCACCATGGCGTTCTCGATCGCATCCAGTGGCCGTGTTGGGGGCTTACCGAAAGGCGTTGTGGGCAACGTGTAAGCCTGAGGGGTTATCCCATCCACCTGGCCAATCAACTCCATCTTCTCCACTTTCCACGGTTCCTTCGGTGCTTCCTCCCCGCCTTGGGAGTAGGTCAGCGAAGCGAGCACCGGGAACGGCCCTTGAAAATGCGAGGGGCGCGGCATTCGGCTCACGCCAAAACCCACTTGCTTGGAGAAAACCTCAACGCAGCTGTCGTGAAACGTTGCCAGTTCTTGCTTCCGCTTCTCCAGAATCGGATCCGGAGGCGGAGTGTTCGCGTTCACTCCCTGCTGCGAAACCTGTTGATTGCCAGGTTTGTCCGGGAAACACCCGGCCATCCCCAGAGTGAACCCTGCCAGAATCGCCAGGATGCCGAACTTCCACGCGCGTGTGTGCTGAGTCATGAGATTCCTCGGCTGAGAGAGGGATCGGGATCGTGAATGCAGGCTACGGGATCGAACACCCCGATCGTAGGCAATGGCACGCACACACACAAGCGCATTGGGAAAGGCTGTTACATGCTGTTACCTCGGGCGCGTGGGGTAATCCAGATCCTCGCGCTCGTAGGAGGCCCCCTCAAGTTGTTGCTGAAAATCCCTGAAAACCAGCCACAGACCCAGAGCGACCGCGAGCCAGCACAGGAGGTATCCTCCACCGAACAGCAGCATTTCCAGATGGATGCGAACCATGACGTTGGGGCCATCAAACACCTGGGGCAGGAAGCGCATCCCGAACTGTCCGAGGCGCAGCAGCAACATTCCCCCAAACCCGACGAGGAGGAGTGGCATGCGGGTGGAAAGGCGGAGGTTGATTGCGACCAGAATAATCACCACGAACAGGAGCAGCATCTGCGCGGCCGCCACGCCAGTATTGAGGATGCCGAAGCTGATTTCAGGCATTACTTGGATCTCCTCGGGGTAGGGAAAGGATACTCGATCGTAAACTTCGCTGGCCGCACAGGCAAGTCTCTTGCTGCGCGGCGCACGGGGTACTACATTGTTCGGCAGGCACCAGGGGTGTGAATTTCGGTTCGGGAAAAGGCGTTTGGCGATGCAAAAAGTCCTGATAGCTCCGATGACTCTCGCGGGTGTGGATGGGCCGCATCTCAGGATTCTCCGTGAGGCGGGGTTCGACGTGGTCTTCCCCCCCAAACCGTTGCAATTGACCGAACCCGAGTTAACCGAGCAATTGCAAGGGATCACGGCGGTGCTGGCCGGCTCGGAACCCTACACTGCACGCGTGCTGGCCGCGCATCCGCAACTACGGCACATTGCTCGGGTGGGGGTGGGGTACGATGCGGTGGATTGCCAGGCCGCCACGGAGCACGGTGTCGCCGTCACCATCGCCCCCAACACCAACCAGGAAGCAGTCGCCGAGCACACCTTCGCCCTGATGCTCGCCCTGGCGAAGGACCTGGTGCCACAACATCTGGCGGTCAAGCAGGTTCTCTGGCCACGGCGCACGCATCTCCCCTTGCGGGGTCGGACCCTGGGGATCATCGGCCTGGGCCGCATCGGCAAGGCCGTCGCCAACCTTGGCAAGGCGTTCGGAATGAAACTGATCGCCTACGAACCCTATGTGGATCAAGCCTTTGTTCAGAACCTGGGGATCACCATCTTGTCGCTCGATCAGGTGTTCGCCGAGGCGGATTACCTGACCTTGCACATCCCACTGACTCCCGAGTCGAAGCACCTGATCAACAAACGCACCCTGAGCTTGATGAAGAAGACCGCGTACCTGATTAACACGGCGCGGGGCGGACTGGTGTGTGAAGCAGACCTGGTGCCGGCGCTGAAGAATCGACAGATCGCTGGGGCGGGGTTGGACGTCTTCGAGGAAGAACCCCCGGGACCCAACGCTCTGTTTGCGCTGGAGAACGTCGTTTTGACCCCGCACATTGCCGGGATGGATCTGCAATCACGCGATGACATGGCCGCCTCGGCTGCCGAGGCCGTGGTTTCGCTCAGTCGAGGCCAGTGGCCGGCGGAGAAGGTGGTCAACCCGGAAGTGCGGGAGCGCTTCCGCTGGTAAGCTTTGTCGATTGGTGCGAAAAGGTGCAATTGACCGATTGTGCCTCTGTCGCTAACATAACCCACATCTTAGGCCCCTTCGCCAAGTGGTAAGGCAGCGGATTGCAAATCCGCTATCCCCGGTTCGAATCCGGGAGGGGCCTCTTCTTTTCCTCCATTCTCAGCCCATTCGTTCCCAACCCCTCTTTACAAAAAAATCATTACTTCAGCCCTCATCCTTGGACGATGGCGGATTCCTCTCCTGGTGTCCTGACCAGGCAACACAGGGCAGTCTTTGCTGAGGTAGCGCTTTCTGAGCAGGGGGCAGCATGGGTGAACCGGGAGAACAGGATTACCTCAATCCCCAGGAGGTGCTGGAAAGCTGCCGGGCGCAGTTGAGTGACCGCAAACTGCGACTGTTTGCCTGTGCTTGCGGTCGGGAAGTTTATCCCTTCCTTGGATTCGACGAGAGCAAGCACGCCCTGGTCGTTGCAGAACGCTACGCAGAAGGCCTCGTCACGAAAAACGAACTCCGCCTTACACGCAATCGAGCCAAACTGAGAGGCCGGATCCTTGCTGGCGATTCAGGAGCGTATCTTGTGGCGGT
This sequence comes from Planctomycetota bacterium, assembly GCA_029777335.1. GTDB lineage: Bacteria > Planctomycetota > Planctomycetia > Gemmatales > Gemmataceae > JAKOSN01. The sequence continues at coordinate 3,109 of JAKOSN010000249.1, read as the reverse complement.
CGCGACCTGCTACAAGAGTGCGTTTGGGGCAGCCGCCAACAGCTGGAGACGAATGATCGAGTCTACAGTGCGCGTGGCCTCGGCGAGTGTACAGCTCGGGAACTCGGAATTATCGACTCGGAGAATTGCTGCCTTGGTGCAGGCGCGTTGCCAGGGGATCACCTTGCTGCATGAGATTCTCCGCCCCAACTTGCCAGCGGGAACCGATGTTCTCGCCTGGCGGATACCTGCCGTGCTCAATCTGGCCCTGGCAGTCTACGAGAATCGCCAACTTCCGAGCGGGCATCTCGAAACGGATCGGCTGCTGATTCTTGCCGACGCCCTGGAAGAAGCCGGTTGCACCGAGCCGGCCGTTCTGCACCATCTGCGCAGTCCCGGCCCTCACGTTCTGGGCTGCTGGGCCGTTGATCTTCTGCTCGGCAAGACGTGAGTGGTCGCGAATCGCACAGGGGACGATCGTTGGGAACAGACGGTCAGACTGCTTCCCGCGGTGGGGGTTGTCCCGATCGTCGCCAGACTCCAGGAGAGTAGCTACAACGATCTCTATGGTACCGACCCCGAGAACCGGGGCTTACTCGTAACTGAGGAGTGGTTTACCGTGTACGACATGAAGCATCTGGCCAAGTTGAAGACCATGGGCGAACTGGCTCCCGAGGCGCTGAAAACGTTCTGGGCCTTCGACAAGGCGGCTTTGGCAGCGGGCGCGATCCCCGCCAAGTACAAGGAACTGATGGCGGTGGCGGTCGCGTTGACCACTCAGTGTCCATATTGCATCGAGATTCATTCCAAAAAAGCCAAGGAAGCCGGCGCCAGCGAGGCAGAGATCGCCGAGACCGTGATGGTGGCCGCCGCCCTGCGCGCTGGGGCCGCTGTTACCCATGGCACGCATTGCCTCTCCTGACCCTCCAGGATCTCCTTGCTGTCAATTTGCCGACCGCAGAATCACGGAGCGCCCCGGCACACTCGGGGTGCTCCTCTGTGGTCACACCAGGGGACTGTCAACTTTGCCACCACCAGGGCACCTCCAGCTATCTACCGAGCGTCGACTGTGACTGGCGCGATGCGAACCAGACGCGCCATTGATCTTGACCGCTGTGAACGATTCCTGGTTTTATAGTCGCCGAACGACTGGGTTCTCATTGCGCCGAGGTCCTGCGCGAGGCACGGCGAGTGAGAATCCCCCAGGCGACAATGGAAGGTTCATCTCGGTAGGCATGCATGTTGGCTGCGGGCGTTCACGGCGTAGGCGCCTTCACGGGCGAATGGATCAGCCACACGCGGGGACCCCTGGTATGTTGGCCTATCTCGACTCAATCTGGCGATGTCGACAATTCTGGCTTTCTCTGGTGATCAACGATTTGCAATTGCGCTATCGACGATCCATCCTTGGGATCGGTTGGTCATTACTTCACCCGCTGGCGATGGCCTGTATCACAGCGGTGGTCTTCTGTGAGATCTTCAAAATCCCTATTCGCGAGATGCTCCCGTTCATGCTCTCCGGCCTGGCGTGCTGGAGTTATATCACCGGATCGATCTTTCAGGGGTGCCAAAGCTATGTGCAGGCGGAGTCCTATATCCGCCAGCATCCGCTGCCTCTGGCGGTCTATCCCTTGCGGACCACACTGGGAGTGCTCATCCATTTTGTCATTGCCTTGATGCTGGTCTTTTTCCTCACCTGTATTTTTAGACAAACCATTAATGTCACGGCACTCGCGATGCTGATCCCGGGGCTGGGCGTGCTCTTCCTCTTCGGGTGGGCGGTTGCCATCCTGGCGGGATACATCCACACCGTTTTTCGTGATACCCAGCATATTCTCGAACTGGTTTTCCAGGTGATCTTTTATCTCACCCCCCTGGTGTATCCGATGCGAGTTCTGAGCAATACTCGTATTGGCTGGCTCCTGGCCTACAATCCTCTGATTGGTTTGCTAAACCTGGTTCGCCATCCACTCATTGAAAGCCGGCCGCCCTCGATGACCTCGGTGCTAGTTGCCTCGGGGATGACGCTGGTGCTTGGGATGATCGCCATGGCGAGTTTGCGCTATCAACAACGGCGAATCATCCTTTATCTGTGAGAGGTGAGACCCGGCAGAGTGAGGGAATTCCCGACTTGGGGCACGGCGAGCGGTTAGGGCCGTTACGGGAGAGAACAGGCACATGGCGTTTATTGAACTCGATCAAATCGGTCTGACCTTCCAGGTTCGTCAGCAATATCAGATCACGCTGAAGGAATATCTTCTCAAGGGAATGTTCCGCCAGAAGCGAAACCCGGTGCTGGAAGTGCGGGCTCTGCAGGATGTGAGTTTGCGCATTGGCGATGGGGAACGGGTCGGCGTGCTCGGTGCCAATGGCTCGGGAAAGAGCACCTTGCTGCGTTTGCTCGCGGGGGTTTATCACCCGACCAGAGGAAAGCGCTCGATCCAGGGGAAGGTCAGTTCGCTCTTTGATCTCACCCTGGGATTTGAAATGGAAGCCAACGGGTGGAAGAATATTCTGTACCGTGGCTATCTGCAGGGGCAATCGACCGCGTTCCTCAAGGCGAAGATGGACGAGATTGCTGAATTTAGCGAACTCGGGCATTTTCTCGATCTCCCCATTCGCTATTATTCCGCCGGTATGCTGGTCCGGCTGGGTTTTTCCATCTCCATGTTTATCGAACCGGAAATTCTTCTGGTTGATGAAGTGCTTGGCGCTGGGGATCTGGCCTTTCAACAGAAAGCCCAGGATCGATTGATGGAGATGATGGGCCAGGCTCGTTTACTGGTCGTTGTGAGCCACGATATGACCTCGCTCACGCGCCTGTGTGACCGCGCCATCTGGCTGGATCATGGGCGGGTGCGCGCCGATGGCCCAGTGGAAGATGTGACCGAGGCGTATGTCTCGCATGTGAAGGACGAGGCGAATCAGGCGTCGGAGGACGCGCCTGGGGAACGCTTCCAGGGGTTGGTGCGGACCTTCTGAACAGGCCCAGGATGATTCGGAACATCGAGGGGAGGGCTCAGTCTGGTGGCTGAGCCCTCGTTTTTTTGCATCTAGCTTGGAGGGAAGCGATACGACCCACACGGTCGTGTTTCACGCGCTACGGGGCGCCGTGGCATGCCGAAATTAG
>JAKOSN010000248.1 GCA_029777335.1 Planctomycetota bacterium | reverse complement strand
GATCGCGTGCGGGTGATTGGCGGGCTGGTGCGCGACAACGATCGGGTGCAGGTGGCAAACTGGCCACCCTATCCCCGCTATCGGGTTCGCAGTGCCACCGTCCTGCACGATCGGGTCACTGCATCCGTGTCAGAACGGCTTCCCAGTCCGTCGGTGGCTGCAGCAGGAGCGAACGACCCAGGGACCGGGCTTGTTCGCGCTGGCTCTCCTCGGTGAGATAATCGACCGGGCTGGTGCCATCGATGCGGGCGAGCAAACAGACGCCCAGGTGAGGGACTCCGCGTTGCTGGAGTTGCGCGAACGAGAGCGTGTGCAACTCACGCTGATAACCGCGCCAGAACGCACGGGTTAACTCGTGAAACGCCTCCCGTTCGCCAGGGCGTTTGATCGCCTTGAGCAACAGGTGGCTGAGGAAGAAACCAAGATCCATCGCCGGATCGCCCAGATGCGCAGTCTCATAGTCGACGAGGGTAAACCCCTGGTCGTGCGCCAGGATGTTCTTGGGACTGTAATCCCCGTGGCAAAGCGCCTCAGCACTGGACATCATGGTGTCAATCAGCGGCGTGATGAGATCTTTCAACTCCGGCCAACGTTCCTGGATGCGGCGATAGAACGGGTCGATGCGCAACTGGACAAACACCGTGCGGTCGCGGAACTTCTCGACCAGTCCACGCGCGCAGGCAGTTTGTTCGTGGATCTGGCCCAGAATGGTGCCGGCGCGTTCACCCAGCGTAAGATCCACCTCGCCGCGCAGGAGGGTTTCTTTCCACACCCGCGCATCGAGGGGGGCGTGGCTCATCGCGAAGACATAATTCGCTCGGTCGGCAAAGAGGACCGCGGGCACGGTGTCGGCTGGGAGCAGGGGATGGAGCGCCTCCATCACTTCCTGCTCGCGGTAAACACGATTAATATCGCTAAACCAGGTGGCTTTTGTCCGTAATTGAGGGCGGGATTGCTTGAGGATGAAGAGTCGGTCTGGAGTTTGCACCCGCAGGACAATGTTGGAAACCCCCCAGCCCAGGGCCTCGATGTGGGCCGGTTCGTTTGGGTGTAGCCAGCCCCCTTGACGGAGATAAGCGAGCGTATTCTCGGGTACAAGTTCCAGCATCAATCGTCGTAGCCCCGGGGATGAGTGCGATGCCAGTTCCAGGCGGTTTCCACGATGGGCCGCAGTTCGCCGTAGACAGGTTTCCAGCCCAGTTCCTGACGTAGTTTGTTGGCAGCCGCGACGAGTTCAGGGGGATCCCCGGGGCGCCGCGGTGCCTCACGTACCGGGACTTTCTTCCCCGTCACTTCTTCCACGGTGCGAATCACCTCGCGCACACTGTAGCCACGACCAGTGCCAATGTTGAAGTGCAGCTCCTTGCCAGGAGTAAGCGCTTCCAGCGCGCGCAGATGCGCATCCGCAAGGTCGTCCACATGGATGTAATCGCGGATGCAGGTCCCGTCGGGAGTCGCGTAGTCGGTGCCGAAGATATCCAGCTGTGGGCGCTGGCCAATGGCTGCCTGTATGGTCAGAGGAATCAGGTGCGTTTCCGGATCGTGATCCTCTCCAATTGAGCCGTCGGGTGCGGCACCGGAAGCGTTGAAATAACGAAGTGCCGCATAACTGAACTGATAGGCCTGAGCATAGTCGGCCAGGGCGCGTTCAATCGCCAGTTTGCTTTTGCCGTACGGATTGATCGGTTTCTGTGGTTCGTCCTCGGTGATGGGAACCTTCAACGGGATGCCATAGGTGGCACAGGTACTGGAGAACACAAAGCGCCAGATTCCTTGACGCCGCATGCACTCCAGCAACTGAATCGTGTGAATCAGATTGTTCACCCAGTACTTGGCGGGATGGCGCACCGATTCGCCAACCTGGGAGTAGGCGGCGAAGTGAACGACCGCCTCGATGCGGTGTTCGAGGAGGGCGTGGTCCACGCGAGCCGTGTCGCGCAGGTCGCCAACGATCAGGCGTTCCGCCGGGACGGCCTTGCGGTGTCCCAACTCCAGGGAATCGTAGACCCACACCTCATGTCCGCGGTTGAGAAAGAACCGGACCGCGTGACTGCCGATGTAACCCGCGCCGCCGGTGATGAGGATTCGCATGGCGTTGGAGGCTCGTGGTGAGGGGGAACGCAGTTTCGTCTGGGCCTAGTTGGTGATTCCCTTGGTGATTCCCATGAAGACGTCTTCAAGGTCAATTTCTTCCTCGCGGAGCATCTTGAGCGTGAAGCCATTTTCCACCAGGGTCCGTGCGATGCTGCTGCCATCGAAGACCCCATCCTTGAGCGTGACATGCAGGAAAGGCCCTTCCTCGGCGGGCTCGACCTTGATCACATCCGGATGGGCCTGGAGCGAATCGCGGGCGCGCGGCATCTCTTCCTCGGGAAGGCCAACCTGGTAGACCAGATGTTGCTGGACCTGGCGAATGGCGGTCTGCACATCGCCGTCGAAGAGGAGCTGCCCGCGTTCGATGATGCCGATCTTGTTGCAGATGTCCGCCAGTTCAGGAAGGATGTGGCTGGACACCAGGATCGTTTTCTTCATGTTGCGCAGTTCCTTGAGCAAACCGCGCATTTCGATCCGCGCACGCGGATCCAGGCCACTGGCCGGCTCATCCAGCAAGAGCACTTGCGGTTCGTGAAGGAGCACGCGGGCCAGCCCCAGACGTTGCGTCATTCCGCGTGACAGGCTGGTGACCAGGGCGTCGCGCTTGTAGCCCAGGTCGACAAGTTCCAGCACCTGTTCACACTTCCGCCGTCGTTCCGCCCCCTTGATGCGATAGGCAGCGGCGAAAAATTCCAGGTATTCGATCACCTTCATATCGTCATAAACGCCGAAGAAATCGGGCATGTATCCCATCGCCCGGCGGATTTCCTTGGCGTTGTTGTAGATCGAATAACCACACACCGTTGCCTCGCCATAGGAGGGATTCAGGAGGGTGGCGAGGATTCGCATCGTGGTGGTCTTGCCCGCCCCGTTGGGGCCAATAAAGCCGTACACATCGCCGGGTTCCAACTTGAGTGTGAGTCGGTTCAGGGCATACAGATCGCCGTATTGCTTGGTCAGATCGCGCGTTTCAATCATGGATCAGTTCCCGTTCAATCTCGCCCTCGCGACGAGAGCCTTGGTCTTTGGCTGCAACGGTTCAGTGGCCGGGGTCAAGCATTCAGGGTTCGCGTGTCTGGACCGGGATAAAGACGCGAACAAAGGTTTCCTGGGAGAGTTTGCCGTTCAGCGTTTCTCGTCCCCTGGGATCACCGGGGAGATGCCCCAACCATAACTGCGTCGCCGCGGCGCCATGGCTGTTCACCTGCTCGGCTTCCCCGGAAGGGACCATCACCCGAGCCACCAGGACGACTTCATCGAGATAGCGACGTTGAACCACCTGCCCACTGGGAAGGACGGGATTGAGGGGCTTCAAGCGCCAGCCCTGATCGAGGGTACGAAGCCCACTATTGTTCATGGAACTTCGGGGCGCTCCGTCGTGCCCATAAAAGAAGATCGACTTCATTAACGCAGCGGGGGTCGTTCCCAGGGAATAGACGCCGTCCTCGGAGGGCATCGGTCGGCTTGGTCGGCGACTGGCTGCGCTGCTTGTCCCACCAGGAGCACGTTGGAAGTAACGAAAATCCTGGCCAAGCCAGGAACTGGTGTCGCTCCCCCCGGGCCTGGTGCGAACGTTCAGACTGTCGATCCGGAAGGGTTGATTGGAGGGGAGATTCGCCGGAATCGCGTACCATTTCCCCTGGTAATGCAGCCACACTTCCTGAAGCTCGACCGGCAGATGATTGACGAGCGTTCCTTCCAGGAACTCTCCCGAGCGGGTGGGGCGGAGCTCAGCCTCGAAGGGCGCACTCTCCCCTTGTTTGAGCTTCAGATACCACGAGCCGGTGAAAGAGCGGGGTGCCCACACCGGAATGGGGACGTTCCTGAGGGCGGCGGCATTGCTGGCATATTCGTAGGGACGGCGGAAAAAGGAGCCCGAACCGCTGTTGCGATTCATCCCACCCTGCGAGCTATCGGGCGGGCTGAGAGTTCCGACAAGCGGGGCATAATCCGTCAGTGGATCGGGTTTTTGTGGAGCCCAGCCGGGAGCAGGGACAATCCCGATAGAATAGTTCTGGATGCGTGGATTGAAGAGAGTGAACCAGGTCGTGCCATTGATCTGTCCGCCGCGCAAGTCGAGATCAACGACATCGAGCTTGTTCATGCGCAGATCGTTCCCCTTCAGCTTGTAGGCGGTGAAGTACGCCGTCACGCTGATGATGATCACCACGGAGGGGAAGGTGATCCAGGTGAGCTCCAACCGCTTGAACACCTTTTTGAGCAGGAAGTAGTCGAGCGGACCGACGATCAGAATGTAGAGAAAGATGAACAGGGCCACCCAGCCGAAGGAGATCACAGGGACCTCCTCGAAGCTCTCCAGGTTGGTCTGGAGGTCCTTGGCCATTTCGTGCGGGGCGTTGCCGGACTGAAAGCGCTGCGCGGATTGGGGGCTGGTGGCGCTGGCTGGGAGACGAGGCCGGATCTCGGCGTCGATCTTTTCCCAGAACTTGGTCAACCCCGGCCATTGCGTGAAGGGAGGTGCTTCCACATCGAAGCCGAGAAGGAGGACGCGACCAAGCCCGCAGGGCGCGACCACAATCACGGGAGCTTCTTTCCCCTGAGCGCCCTTGCTTACCGTGACGAGCGCATCCACGCCTGGGCCCGGTTCCAGGGTGGTGATTTCCATCGCAGGAAGCGGATCCTTGTTGTAGCCAACCCAGAGCTGCAACTCCGGCAAACTCCGCACCGAACGACGTCCGCTGAATTTGCAATCAAGCAACCTCAAACGATCCAGAAGTTTCTGAACGGTTTGTTGATTGCGACCCGCGGTGATGACCAGTCGCCCTCCCCGTCGCACCCACTCCGCCAGGGCATGGGCCCGACCCGTTCCTTCACGTTCCAGCTCGGCCTGGTTGTACAATTCCTCAATGAACTTGCTTCCGCTGGCAAGAAAGAGGACATCGACTGCGCCATAGCCATACCAGCGATCCGGCATCTGTTCAACCCGATCGATAAAGCCGTAGCGACGAATGCTCTCGCGGCCATCGTCGGGTTCCGGCCCGAGCTCGGGGTCGATGTGGACGGGTTTGTTCTGTGATTGGTTCTTGAAAGCAGTCCAGAGGGCCGGGAGGCGAGGGCCAAGGGTCACATAGAGAAGATTCTGGGGTTCAAGGATGTCCAGATTTTGTGGGGCACGGCGAGCGGGATGGACGGGCGAACCATCTTTTAACAACGTCACGGTAATTGGGGCGTTGAGGTTGCCCGGTCGCACATAGGTCATCACCCACTGTTCCTGGCCTGCGGTCAATGCGGGCACGTCGGTGAAGTACTGGTTCTGATTCTCGTCACTATCGCTGGTTTCCACGACGAGCTGATACTGCCGAGCGCCAATCGGATCATCTCCGGCGCGGAGCAGGACATAGACGGGATTCCACACCCCCACCCGACACCGTGTTCCCGCGCTCGACCCGGGGAGCCCGATCTTGAGGCTTCCTTCGCGAGGGATTTCCAGGGGGAGCTTCTTTTGCTTTTCCTGACCCTGGGCGGAAGCGCCGAGCAGGAGGAGCAGAAGGGCGGCCCACAGCCGCTGGCTCATCCGCCGTGCCAGGTTGGAGCCCGCGCTTCGAGGAGGCACGCCACCGTTCGTCATCGACTTCTCTCCCTCACGGATAAACGGCACTGGAGCGGATCTTCAGGGTTTTTCGGCCTGATCGCAGCGACAGGGGATGCGCTGACAGCCGGGGCAGCCCGCCCCGTATTTCGCCTGGACCGCTGCTTCCAGATCAATCTCAGCGATGTTGGCAAGCGTGGCCAGCCAGGCCAGCACATCGGCAAATTCCGCCGCGAGTTCTTCTCGGCTGCTGCTCCGCAGCGCGGCTGAGAGTTCGCCCACTTCCTCCATGAACCACATGAAGGTGCCTTCAACCCCGCGCCGCCGATCCTTGGTATCGTACAACTCGCGAATCACCTGCTGCAGCTGCCCCAGCGTAAACGACATGAGTCAAGTCTTCCTCCTGCCGACCGTGCTCGCCGATCCTCGCGCCCGCCGGGCAGAGGACAACGGTAGGAGCGCGGGGCCCCACAAGTCTTATTTCTCAAACAGTTTCTGCAAGCGACCGACCTCGTCTGCCTTTTGCTGTGCGCTCAAAGCGGTGAGCAAGATCTTGCGAACATCCTGGTCGTTGATGTCGATCTCCAGGCTCTGGCGCGCATAACGTTCGGCGTCGGCATAGTCCTTCTTCTCCAGAAGAATACGAGCCAGACGTTTGCGATGTTCGAGATCGTCGGCGTCGGTGGGAATGAGCGCCTTGAGGACCTCGATTTGTTTGTCACGATCCTCCTGCTGGGCATAAACGCGCGCCAGCTGCAGCAACCAGTCTCGATTCAGGGGCTCTGCCTTGCGCCCCAGCTCGAACATCTCCGCCGCCTTGGGGAATTCCTTGGCATCGTAGTACATTTTTCCCAGCGCCAGCGCCACTTTCGGATCTGGGTTGCTGCGATCGACCACGCGTTCCAGGAGCATGCGCGCCTGTTCCAGGTCGCCTGCGACCAGGGCCAGTTGAGCGAGCACATAGCTCGCCCGGGCATTTTTGCCATCCTGGTCAAGGACGCTGCGCGCCAGCTTGCGAGCCTCGGCTCGATTGCGGCGGAGCATCGCCTCTGCCAACCGCGCTTTCAGATCGACATTGTCCGGATCTTTTTCGACGGCCGCCTTCAATTCGGCCGCGGTCATCTTTTTTTCAACCGCAGCCCCCCCCATCTCCTTCACGATTCTCTGCAGATAGTCCCGATAGCCTTTCTCGAAGGTGGCCCTGTCCACCTTGCACACCTGACTCAGCGCCTGGGTGGTGTCGAGCCCGTCGCGATAGGCATTCAGCATCGGCCCAATGGTTTGCGGACCGTACTTTTCCTTGAGAAACTGGATGTAAAGCAGGCTCTGGCAGTATGCCATGTTCCAGTCGAGCGAGGAACGTGGTCGGATAAAGGCCAGATCGATGGTGTCGAGGGTGAGCAGATCGCCAGAGGCAACGCGCTCCTTGAGCAAGTCGTTCCAGACCTGGGGGCGAGGGAACCCCTCGTTGCTGACGGCAAGCCCCTCGGTGAACCAGTGCGGAACGAGGAAGTTCGTCTGGTCGAGGTTGAAGATGTGCACGAGTTCGTGGCGCACGACGCGCATCCAGTTGAACTTTTTGCCGGCTCCGACCCCACCCGGTGCGACCATGGCGAACATCTTGCCCGTGCAGGCGCCGATGGTGTGCAGATCGGGGAGAGCGACCACCCGGCCGCTAAACATCTCGTGATTGTTGAAAATCTCGAAGAGAATCGGTCCTTGCGGTGCGTGCTGGAACTGCTGGGCGAGATCCGCATGGAGTTTTTCCAGTTCCTGAGCCATGTAGCCTGCCAGAGCTGCATCTTTCTTGGCGTCAAAACGGATCTCGAAATGGGTGGTTTTGAGCGTGTCGTACCTGTCCAGGTGAGTGAGGACCTTGCGCGTATTCGAAACACGGACGTTGAAAGGATCGGCGGTGTAGGCCTTGTCGAGTTCAACCCGTGCTTCCTTTTCGCGGCCCAGGCGCATGTAGAGCATGCCCAGGTGCGTGCGGGCATCGTACAGGAAGGGACGCAGTGCGATCGCCTTCTTGTAAGCCTTTTCTGCCTCCAGGTAGTAGCGCCGTTCTTCCAGGCATTCGCCCAGGACGAGATAGTAAACCCCGGGAAGCGGATCGTTTTTCTCCACCAACCTGGTGAGATCGACGAAGTCTTCCTGCTTCTTCTGAATGGTCAGGCAGGCCGCCATGCGACCGAGCGTTTGTTCATCACGCGGATTGATCTTGCGTGCGCGCTCCAGTTCCTTGAGGGCATTCCCCGTATCCCCGGTCGCCAGGTAGACATCGGCCCGCAGGCGCAGACCCATGGGAAGATGGGGGTTCACCCGGAGGGCTCGTTCGGCAAAGCGTTCGGCGTCCTTGATCTCCATTCGTTGCAGGGCGGCGATGCCCTTGCCCACCAGTGCCTCGGCAGCGTTGGGGTTGATGGTCAGGGCCTTGTCCAGGGCCGGGAGCCCTTCGCGGCGATTGTACTTCTCCAGCAGCAGCATCCCCGCCTGATACTCTGCCAGCCAGAAATCCTTGTCGAACTTCAGCGCATCGCCGTAAATCTCCTTGAGGATGAACTCGTATTGATCGGAGAGATTGTTCCAGCGGGCATTCTCGCAACCGGCCAGCCCAACGAGGAGGAGTTCCTCGGGGTCCTTGATGTCCCTCTCCTTCTCGCTGCGGTCGCTGTAGGTACGGACAAACCAGCGGAACTCGGCGTCGGCTTTCTTGAGTTCACCGCGATCCCGATAGATCTGAGCGCGCACCCAGCGGGCGGAGAAGCTCTCGGCATTTGCCTTGATCGCTGCCTCGGCGGCCTTCTCGGCCTCGGTCCAGAGACCCCGCAGATAGAGCAATTCTGCCTGCCGGCTGAGAAGGACGGCGTTGGTCGCATGGTCCTTGAGTAATCCAGTAATCTTTTCGAGCGCCTTGTCGTAGGCGCCCTGACTCTCCAGGCACCGACTGATGCCTATGGCAGCCCCGATGGGATCCTTGTCGGCGAGCTTGTCGTACTGTTCGAGCGCCTCCTGATAGTTCCCTTGCAGCCATCGTTGCCGAGCTTCCTTGAGCGGATCATCCTTCGCCAACGCGAGAGGGACCAGAGACAGCACGACCAGGCAGGCGCTGAGTAATCGGAGCATGACAATCGTTCCCGGATTGGCGATTGGAGTCCTTGTTAGAGAGTAGCGGGGATTGACGGAAAACGCAAGTTACCGAACGGCTCAACTCTCGGGAGGCCCTCGGTTTTGAGGAGGGGTGCCGGGAAGAACGACAACGGTTCCAATCGCGTGAAGGGAGATCGGCCAGGTGGTAGCGGAGTTGGATGGACAGCCGAGTTGTCGCGGGGTACGCTGAAGGAGCTGGGATGGATCGAAGGAGAACTCCGTTATGGAACTTGCCATCGTCGGTGATACCCCTGCTGTCCTGCGTGTGGCCTGCATCGGGGAGATGTGTGTTCCCCCGCGGACGGAGCCGCTGGTCGAGCGGTACGGCGTCGAGGTCTACAAGCGACGTGTCGTGATTGGCCTGGCGGGGGTGACGTTCATGGATTCGGGCGGAATTAACTGGCTGGTTACCTGCCAGAAACGATTCCTGACACACGGGGGGCGCATGGTTCTGCATTCGGTCCCGGAGGTGGTGCGCAAGGTGTTCGATCTGCTCAATCTCTGGGCAGTTTTGAAAGTCGTCGCCACGGAAACCGATGCCCTCGCCCTCCCCTGAACGGCAAGGAGAGGGCGCCGGGACATCAGTCAGCGTGGCTCTTTCAAGCGGGCGCGCACCACCTGGGGAAGGAACTTGACCGGCAAGGTGCCCTGTGAGAGCACCGCTTCGTGATAGCGCCCCAACTCAAATTTATCCCCCATTTCACGCTGGATTTGCTGACGCAGGTGATAGAAGGCCGTGCGGCCCACAAAGTACGTCGAGAGCTGGCAGGAACTCAACTTGGCGCGCGTGATCTTCCCCAGCGCTTCCCCCTCGGACTGATAAACCCGTTCAGTCAGAAATGTAAGTGCTTCCTCATCGGTCATCTTTTCACAGTGCATCTTCTGATCGAGGATCGCATTGGCGACTGCGCGCAGGTAGAATTTTAGCTGATTAAGGCGCAGCGCGAGATCGCCCTTGCCATAGCCCTGGTCGAGCATCATCTGCTCGGTGTAGACGGCCCATCCCTCGGCGAACACTCCCGAAAAGAGCACCCGACGCAACACCGAGGGGTGGCGGTTGGAATACTCCAGCTGCACATAATGGCCTGGGTAGGCCTCGTGAATGGTCAGGATGTGCAGCATGTAGCGGTTGTACTCTTGCAGAAAACTCTCGACACGGCGCGCATCCCAGTCGCGTGGAGGAGGACTGATAGCGTAAACGCTCCGCGCCTGGGGATCGAGAGGAGGCGCCTGGTTGAGATAGGCCACCGAGAAGCCGCGCTGGAACTCGGGCATCTCGATGACCTGGCAGCGATCCGGATCGGGGAGCCGCAGGATGTCGTTCTGCTTGATGAACGTTTTGATCTCCTCCACGGTGGCACGAGCATCGCGAACCAGGTTTGCCGATTCGCCGTGCTCCTTATTCAGCTCCGCGAGCACCAGGGTGATCGTCTGTTGGCGGCCTGCTGTGTCATCGGGAGGAAGGGGTTTGCCCGGATGGGTGCGACTCCAGAGTTGGCGCGCAATCACATACATCGCCTGTTCCACCCGGGTAAACTCGGCCTCGGCTTCCTTCAGCACCTGCTCCGCGGTCAACCCCGCGTCGAGTTCGAGCAGCAACTTCTGTGCGAACTTCTCCTTCCCCAGGCGCCAGTCCCCTCTGGAGCGTGGCAGCAGATCGTCTTCGAGGAACTTCCCGTAATCCTTGAGCGTCGCTCTCACCCTGGCCGCCGCCTCGCGCAGTTGTTCCTTCTGCGTGGTTTCGCCTACCAGATCGAGCAGCCCGCTCTCAAAGAAACGAATGGCCCCGCGATTCTGACGCAGGGCCGTCTCGGTGATGATGCGCGGCGGATTCTTCAGACTCGCCTTCGCGGTCGCCACCACCCGGGGAATCTGCCCCATGCGCGCGATGCAACTGGCGACGACTTTCTCTTTCGGTAAGGTCGACTGGGTGAGAGGAAGATAAATACCATCGCTGATGTAGTCGTTGTAAAACCGAGGATCCTCGCTATACGGATCGGTGTGCTCTGCCAACCAGATCGAGCGGACCAGATGATGGCGAAAGATCTCAAAATCGATCTTCCCCGACGCGGAGAGCTTGGTCACGTCGATCTGCCGGGGAAGCTCGGTGAGGGTTTGTTTGGTGTGCTTGAGCCAGGCCGCGCGCGCTCTGGGAGAAAGATCATCCAGCTTGTCGTCGAAGCGATGATCGCCCAGGCGGGTGGCGTCCAGGGGTTTGAGGCGAAATTCCTCGTCGAGATACTGCTTGAAGAAGCGGGCCAGGCGGACATCCTCGGGGGGCTCAGCGGGCCTGTCAGCGGCGGTCACGGGTAGAATCCAGAAGAGGGTGTGGAGGCCAACAATGGCCCAGGCCAGAAGTCGTCTCATGATGAACCTCAAGGAGGAGCGGCGAACCAGTTCTCCAGGGAAAGGGTAGTGGT
>JAKOSN010000247.1 GCA_029777335.1 Planctomycetota bacterium | reverse complement strand
TGCTGCAAGGTGTAGACATCCACTCGGCTGACAAAGATCGAGTAGACCGACTTGAAGGTGGTCAGCGATCCGCGTCGTTGTGCGCCGCGCCACATGGCATCGCGTGCTTCCCGATACTGGCGTTCGCTGAAGATAAGGGTGACATTGAGTGTCACTCCGGCCGCGCAGAGTTCCTCCACGCTGGCCAGTCCGGCGGGAGTTGCCGGCACCTTGATCATGCGGTTGACATGCCCCGCGCTCCATTTTTTGCCAAGTTCAATGTAGCGCTTGCTCCGCTCAGCGATGCTCATCGGATTGGCGATGTCTTCGAGCAGCGGATCGAGTTCAAAACTGACATAGCCATCATCGCGTTTGCTGGCTTCCGAGACGGGGAGGAACACTTCCTGCGCCTGGCGCACCAGGTGATCGGTCATCTGCCAGGCGAGGGCCTCATCGTCCAGCCCGTCGCGAATCCCCTTTTGGATCAGGGCATCGAAACGTCCGGTTTTGATCAGGTCCGCCACGATGATCGGGTTGGAGGTCGCTCCCGTGGCGCCCAGCGCGCGATTCTTCACCACCAGTTCGGGATCGATCGAATCCAGCCAGAGCTTGGTCCCACAGGCGATCAACGATTGCAAGGGGCTGAGTGATGGCATGATGCATACTCCACGTAGAAGGGCCGTTGGAATCCCCTGGGTGGGAATCGAACCCACAAGTCACAAAGGACAGGCGATTTTAAGTCGCCAGCGTTTGCCATTTCGCCACCAGGGGGTGTCCGCGCACTCCCGGTCGAGGCGGACGCCTGCTCCCGGCTAGGAGGACGCCCCGGCCGTTTCCTGCGGATTGCTCTCGCTCGCCCCGGCTTCCATCATCACCTTGAAGCGGCGCCGAATGATGTATTCGGTGATCCGTGGCGCAAAGCGGCTGGCCAGCAGGAGCAGCTTGCCGGTGAAGGTCAGCCAGGTTTCGTCCTTGCCGCGTTCCATCGCGCGCAGGGTGGCCTCGGCAACCTCCTCCGAGGTCATCCCGCGCATGTGATCCATCGCCATCTGGGCCTTGCGGGCGAGCATGTTCTTGGAAAAATTCGTCGCGGTCAGCCCCGGACAGACTACCAGCACATCGATCCCATCCTTGGCAAGTTCGGCGCGAATCGCCTCGCTAAAGCCCTGCACGGCGAACTTGCTGGCGCAGTATTCACTGCGGGACGGCAGGGCGCGCTTGCCGACGATGGAGGAGATATTCACAATCGCCGGGGTGGTGCCTTGCCGTAACAGCGGCAAAAACAGACGGGTGGTTTCGGTCAGCCCGAAGAAGTTCACCTCCATGATCTGGCGCAATCGCTCCGGGGTCGAGGAGGCGAACGGCCCGGTGGCGCCAATCCCCGCGTTGTTCACCAGGATGTCGAGTCCGCCGAGTTTCGTCTGGGCCACCTCCACCATCTTGTGCCGATCCTCGGCGCTGCTGACATCGGCCACCACCGTCGCAATCGACTTCCCCTCTTGCTGGATTTCCTGGGCCAGTTCGGTCAGCAACCCCTCCGAGCGGGCGGCCGCCAGGACACGGCATCCACGCCGCGCAGCACTGATGGTGAGTGCTCGGCCGATCCCCTGGGAAGCCCCCGTGATCAGCATGCGCATGCCGGTTAATGTGCGTCGATGTCCCATGGTTCCCTCCGCTCGTTCTGACTGGATCATCCTGTTCCCAGAATCGTAGCGAGCAAGATGGTTCCCTTCAAGCGTTGGGTTGGAGATGTTCCCGTGGTGAGAAGCCCAATGGCCGTAGAATCATGACAGGAAACCACGACAAGCTTGGCCCAGGAACGGGAACGGTATGCATCTGCTCGATCTGACACTGGCCACTCTCTCTGAAAACCTGGCTCTGGATGAAGCGCTCTTGCTGGCTGCCGAGGCGGGAGAGGGAGGCGAGGTCCTGCGCTTCTGGGAATGGCCGCAACGGGCGGTGGTGCTCGGATCCGGAGGGATTCGCAGCGACGATGTCAACGAGGAACGCTGCGTGCGTGACGCGGTTCCCCTGGCACGGCGGTCCAGCGGCGGGGGCACGGTTCTCCTGGGCCGCGGCTGCATGCTCTACAGCCTGATTCTCTCCTATGAGCGATCTCCTTTGTTGTATGATATTCGCCACTCGTACCATTTTATCCTGGGGCGCATCCTGAACGCGCTGGCGGGTGTGGTGGCGCATGGCGAACAGGCGGGGATCAGTGATCTGGTCTGTTCGGGACGGAAATTTTCGGGGAACGCTCAGCAGCGGAAACGAACCCATCTGCTCCATCACGGAACGTTGCTTTACGAGTTTGACATCGACCAGGTGGGGGACTATCTGCGTCTTCCGCCGCGTCGCCCGGAGTATCGCCAGACGCGGAGCCACGAGGCATTTTTGATGAACTTACCAACCACCCAGGAGGACCTGACCCGGCGGTTGACGCACGAATGGCAAGCCACCTCCCCCCTGGTCCACTGGCCCGGGGAGGTGGTGCGGCGACTGGTGGACGAAAAATACTCGCGGAGCGACTGGGTGCTCCGCCGTTGAGGGTCAGGGTGGGAGCAAGCCTCACTCGGATTCACTCGATTCCGCCTGCGCGGAAGGGACCAGCCCGGTCGTTTCGCTCAGGATCTGATCGATCTCGGCGACACAGCCCGCCAACGACAGGGCCGCCATCTCGAAGTTGGTGTGATCGCTGATCCGCCGATATTCACGAGTGAAAAACTCCGAGGCTCGTCGCAACTTCGACAGCTTGCCGCGCAACCGGCGCAGGTACTCGGTATGGTCGCCCCGCTGGAAACTCGGTTCGACGGCACGGATGGTGTCGAAGATCACACGATGAACTTCGAGCATCTCCTCGTCGTCCTGCACCTCCTCGGCGTGCTTGAGGAAGTTGCGCACCATCCAGGCATGAGCGAGCACGTACTGCACACGGGGAACAGCCTCTGCAGGAGTCATGGGGCAGCCTCGGTTGGGGGCTTCTCCTTGGCAGACACGGCCGGCGGAGCGGACGATTTGTGCTCGCTCGCCTCGGCCAGTTCCTTGGAATAGAGCACCAACGCGGCACCGACCCCCACGAGAACAATCCCCACCCAGAGCAGCGGATGGGGCCACTTCGGTTTGAAGATCCAGGGGTCGCCCGCTTCCGGGTGCCAGAACATGCTCACCACCACATTGATGACAGGAGCCATACCGAAGATGAGCGGAGCAATAAACACCTTGTAGGTATCGCGCGGCAGCCCGGCCTGGCGTGCCGCGCTCATGGCGGCGGTGGTGGCGAAGATGACACAGATGGCGCCGACGGCACCAGCCACACCCGCCAGACTCGCAAAGGTGAGCCCCGACGACCCCAGGTTGACATCGGCCCGTTTCACCCCGAGCCACCCGGTGGCGAACATCAGCAAGGGCAACAGCACGCCGATCACAAAGTAGGCGCCCCCCACGCAGAGAATCGCCATGAAGCGCCCACTGGGACCGGGCCGGGCGCTCAACTCGTTCCCCCCGTAGAAGATGATGGGCACATACGTTCCCCAGGCCAGCCCCGCCAGCGCCACGTAGACCAGCCATAGCTGCTTATCGGACATCGTTCCGGTCTCCTCCGCAGATACATTCCTCGGATATCACGTTCGTCCTCATTCCTGACGCAGCGCTGGCAGCAGGGCCGATCGCACTGCTGTCATCACAGCTCCCAGAACCGCTGCCAAGCCCACCAGCAGGGTTCCCCCCAGCATCACCAGCAACCGCTCCCAGGGAATCGCCCCGCTCCCCACCAGGACGTGCGGCGCCACCGAAATCAGGGCGGCGAGCGTTCCCAGGCCCAGCCCCACCAGCAAGAGAAAGCAATTCTCGGCCAGCACGAGCCAACTCAGCACTCCGCGCCGAAATCCCAGAGCACGCAATAACGCCAGCTCGGCACGGCGCTCCCAGATGCTCCGCAGCAGCACCACCGCCAGCCCCAGCGATCCCAGGATCAACCCGAGCCCGCCCAGCGCCTGGAAGGTGGAGAGATACATGTTTTCCACCGCCAGATACGAGCGCAGCCGATCGACGGTGGAACTCACCTGGAAACCCCGTTCGCTCAGAACAGCCTGCAGCAGCTTGCGAACCTCCTCGGCATGCCCCGGGGTGGTCTCAATCAGGAAGAAGCGATAGCCCTGTTGCTCGGGGTACAGGCGCAGAAAATTGGCTTCCGACAGAAGCAGACTGCTCTGAAAGACACTATCCTGCAAAAGACCGCGGATTTGCAGAGTCGCCGGTTCCGCGCCTGGATCCTCGTACAACTTGCCCCCAAGATCCTTGTGCAGGATCCACTGCACGGAATTCTTTTCGCCAAACACGGGGACGATGTCGCGTTCGCCGACTCGCAGAGGCGGCTCGGCGAGAATTTGCCAGGGATGGGCTTTCTCCTCGTTGTTCCGCGCCTCTGTGCCGGCAAACGCAAATCCCCCGCGGCTGAGAATGGACTCGGGCACCCCAAGGACACGCGGCTTGCGGGGTTGATAGAGGTTGAGACAGCTTGCATCGTCGCCGGCCTTCACTCGAAACGCGTAAAACCGCGTCTCTTCGAGCAGATGCTGAGCCTCCGCCCGTTTGCGCTGACGCACAAGGAGCGGTTCCTTCTCATACAGTTGATTCACCCGGTCGAGCAGCTCTGCGCGTCCCTGCGCACTATTAAGATCGGAAAACACCGGCAGGTCCGCTTCAGCCAGGAAGACAAAACCGCCGCTCCCCGAGTCCTTGTCGAGGTAGCGTTTGGTCGGCTCGCGGCGGAACGATTCGACCGCCACCAACAAGAAAGCCGCTGCCGCAAGCAACCCCGCGGTCAACAGGCTCCGCAGCGGATAGCGCCCCGCATTCATCACCCCCAGCCGCGCCACTGCCCACATTCCTTGCCGCCAGGCCCCCGGATCACGCGGCCATCGCATCCATGCCCACAGCAAACACAATCCCGCACTGAGCAGAAGGAATCCCCCTCCAAAGAAGCTCCCGGCTCGCTCCTCCTCGCCGTGAAGAAAGTTCCCCGCACCGATCAGAATCAGCCCCACGATCAAGGAACCGACGCCCAGCCGGAGGCTCAGCCGGGGTTCGGTTTCGGTCAACTCGCTGGCGGTGGTTAACTGGTTGTGCAACAAGGTGCGGGGCGGAACCCGACGCAGCACGCGCACCACCCAGAGGATGGTGAGGACGCTGATCAGCACACTTCCGATAAAACCGATCGCCAAACTCGCGATCTCGGGATGGAGGGTTAAAAAGGGGAGCCCCTCGCCCGAACCGCCGGGCCAGCTGTACCGCAGATAGTTCAGCAACAGATGCGCGTAGCCAAGGGCCGTCAACGTGCCCAGAAACCCACCCAGGAGTGCAAGGACCTTCCCCTCGGCCAGATAGAGCAGCTGCACCACGCGGGGACGCATCCCGGTCGCCAGGAGAAGTCCCACCTCGGTCGCGCGGCGATCGAGATTCAACCGCGTGAGCAGTCCGACCAGCAACAGCGCCGCCACGATCAGAAAGAAGCTGAACCCCAGGAACAGGCCGCCAAAATCCGTGCCTCCGCCGCTGGCCTCCAACCCTTCCTGCTTCACCCGGGTAAAAACAAAGCCTCCCAGTGCTGGCTTTAGCTCCTGAAGCAACGCGTGCCGATAGGCGGTGGCCAGCGCCTCCAGGTCCGGGGCCGCTCCCGGCGACGGAGCCGGCGCCAGGCGGATCGAGGTCAGGCTGCCAAAGCGATTTTGCCAAAGCCGCTGTCCCAGTTCGAGGCGAACAAATGCCTTGGGTGCGGTACGATGGTCCTTCCAGAATTGATCATCGCGTGGTTTGATGCGCCGATTGTCGTAGGGAAAAGGCGGATCCCACTTGTCGATGGTCACCTTGTCGGTGATTCCTGGAAATTCCGGTGTCAGATCGGGATCCAGAGTAACGGTGTTCGCCGGCACCAATCCGGCAACCCGGAGCTTCCGACTCTCCTCGTGCGCCGGTCCCACCTGGTCCGGGGCGAAATAGCTCAACGTGAGGGAATCGCCAGCCTTCACGTGCAAGGGACTTTCCGCCCACTCCACCAGAAAGATGTCATTGTCCTCGCCCGTGCCCTTCCAGGGAGGGAGCGTGGGCCCCAGGGGAGCCTGTAAATCCGGCTCGATGGCTGCCACGATCGAGTAAGGGATACTCTCCGTGCCATTCGCCATGCTGTTGGCCAGATACACCAGCGTGGGCGCAGTGCGCAGACCAAGCTGCTGTGCCGCTGCCTTCCCCGCGTTGGCGACCGCTGGCTCCAGCAACATCTGCGTGCTTTCAAGGCTCAGATAGCCCCGTTTCTCGCGATAGTATCGCTCCAGCACCGGGAGCGCGATTCCCCCCAGCGGACTGGGCGGAAGGTCCTTGACCATCGCCAGCGGCAAAAGCGAGACATCGCGTTCCCGCAATCGGCCCTCGCGAAAAGCGCGCGGGTGGTCCTTCTGAAGAGTGGCCACGCGCGAGGCGGGCGAGCGCAGGACCAACCCCCAGTCCTCGAGGGTCAGAAAACGCTGGAGCAATGGTTCCAGTTCGCTGTGTGGTTTCCCCACCAGGATGGCATTGATCTGGCCGTTGCCCTGGGGATCGCGCTGGCCGAGGCGCTCCTGCAAGGCGTGCAAGGGCACAAAGGCATTCAGTGGTTGCTCGGGAGAGGGAGAGAGACTGAAGTTTGCCCCGGGGTGCCCCTCGGGGAGGATCCCCGCTACCTGGAAGGCAAGCCGATCAATGAGACTGGCCTCGTCGCGGCGACCAAGCAACGTTTCGGGCGGAACGTCGCTTTTTTTCTGCACAGAGAAAACCACCTCGTCGCCCACGGAGGCATTCAGGGCGCGAGCCAGAGCGGCGTTCAGATGGACCTTTGGGATCTGGCCTTTCCAGAAAGCCACGGTGTCGGGCGCGGCGTTGTTCCCCCAGAAGCGGTCCTCCACGCCGAGCAGCGTGATCCGACGCACGCCCTGATTTCTCTCGAGCGGATCAGTACTGCTGGATGGCGCGTTCAGGGCACTGGCCTGCAGCAGAAGTACCGGAGCCACGCGTTCGGCGGCGTTGGCCTGTTGCAATTCATCGGCCAGCCTGGCGCGAAAGAAGCGCCCGGTGATCATCGCCTCATCGACCCAGCCGAGTTTCTCCCGGGTAAGCTCGCGCAAACTGCCGCGTAGCGAATCCCCCACCAGCAGCGCGCCGGTGAGGACCGTCGTCCCGACCACCACGCCAAGCACCACCGCGAGATTGCCTCGCCAGTGATAAAAGAGATTACGGAGGAGTAAACGCGCCCATGTCATGCCGCGCCCTCCGGGGGAGCGAGGCGGCCATCGCTCATCTCCAATCGCCGCGGAAAGAGTTTGGCCAGCTCCGCACTGTGTGTCACCACAATCAGGATGGTGTTTTCCTGGCGATGCATCTCCAGCAATAACTCACCGACCGCGCGAGCATTGACTCGATCCAGGTTGCCGGTTGGTTCATCGGCCAGAAGCAACAGGGGTTTGTTGATGAGCGCGCGCGCCACAGCCACGCGCTGCCGTTCCCCACCCGAGAGTTCCGAGGGGAGATGTTCGAGCCGCCCCGACATCCCGACCCGGTCCAGGAGTTCCAGCCCGCGTTGCTCCACCTCGGGCCCCCGCACCGGGCTCACCAGTGTCGGTAACAGCACATTTTCGAGCACTGTGCACTGAGGGAGCAGATGATGATCCTGAAAAACAAAGCCAATGTGCTGATTGCGAAAGTCCGCGAGCCGCTTTTCGTCCAGGGTGAAGGGTTGCTGCTGTTCGAGAGTGACTGTTCCCGCCGTCGGTTGTTCCAGGGTGCCGAGGATGTAGAGCAAGGTGCTTTTCCCGGCGCCCGAGGGCCCCATGACGGCGAGTGCTTCCCCCCGCTGCAAGGTCAACTCGATATCGCGCAACACAGAGAGAGGCCCGCTTCGGGTCGGATAGTCCTTGGTCAGATGATTGACTTGCAGTGTCATCGGTAGGCGGCTCTGTGGTGGTGTGCAATGGCAAGACGGACGGCAAGGGTGGTTTCCGTCGTCCCCGGCGCTCCCTGCCGCGCGGGTGTCACCCGCTTAGGGATGCAGGAGAGCCAGGACACCCAGTCCGTAGAAAGTGTATTCAACATCGTGCCCTTCGTCCCAGACTCCCCCATGAAAGCCCCCTTCCGGGCGTTCAATGGCGCGCACATAAGCAAGGGCGGCCTGGCGATCAATTTGATCCAGCGCCCCCAGCTGGTCGAGGGTCCAGAGCGAGGTAAAGGTCGAGAGGAGGTCGGCGAGCGGTGCGCGCGTGTTGGCCGTGAAGCCCCCTTCAGAGGACTGCATGGCACAGAGGAAATCGATTACCCCTTCGCGCACCTCGGCGGAGAGCGCCGTCCCCGGGTGATCCTCCTCGACGAGCTGCAGCAACCCGATGGCGGCCGCGGTCGGATTGGTGCCGCTTTTGCGCTGAGCGCCGATCTCGACAAAGCCGCCGTCCTCGCGCCGACGAGTGTGGATAAACGCGACCATTTCCTGAGGATGCGGCAAGGGCGCCTGCAGCAGTTCATGGCACAGACCCACCAGAAACGTGTGGTAGGTGCTGCCTGCGTTGGCTCCCGTGGCCTTGCCATACCCCCCATCCGCGACCCGAAAACTCTCCAGAGTGACGCTCACCCGTTGTGGCCAATCGGCGGGACTATCCGCCAAAAGATCGATCCCGGCGTTCACCTGCAACAGCAAGCAACTGTACAGGAGCGAATAGAAATCGACGACGGTCGCCTTGCTGGCCAGACTGGCGCGCAGATAGCCGGCGGCCCCCCCACTGACCTCCGGGGTCAGCGCATCCAGGATGGCCAGGGCGCGCAGACCAAAGCCGGTGTAGTAGAGATCCGCGCCTCCTTCGCGATCCACAAAAGCGCCTTCAGCACTCTGCTGAGTACACAGATAGGCACGGTGCCGCTCACGAACCTCCTCGGGCAGGCGGCGGATCCCAGCGCCCAGACGGTCAGTCAATCGTTGCAGATAACGGGTGGAATGCATGCGCTGATTGCCCTGCAGGCGCGTCTGGTGGTGCTCACGGTTCCCCAGATACAGGTTATCCCCGCGAGGAAGAGACGGATAGGGGCCGGAGGTGGGCGCAAAGGAAGAGGACAGGCGCCGGGTTGGCTGGCGCCTGTCCTCTGGAATTCGATGGCGCAGCGATCAAAGGACTTCACGCAACGGCTCGGCCTCGATCACGTGTTGTGGGCGGCCTGTCGGATCGAGGATGGTGGTACGCGAGGGATCGATCCCCAGGTTGTGGTAGAGCGTCGCGTGGATTTCCTCGAACTTGACCGGCCGCTGGCTGGCGTATTCACCCAGGCGATTGGTGGCCCCGATCACCTGGCCGGTCTTCATCCCACCGCCGGCAAGCAGAGCACAGCTCACCTGCGGCCAGTGATCGCGCCCGGCGCCGTTATTGATGCGCGGGGTGCGTCCAAATTCACCCCACACCACGATGGAGACATCCTTGAGCATCCCGCGCGCGTCCAGATCGTCGAGGAGGGCACTCAATCCCTGATCAAGCTTGGACCCATGGTCGCGCACCAGGTCGAAGTTCTTGCCGTGGCTATCCCAGCGCCCGTAGGAGAGAGTGACCACGCGAACCCCGGCTTCCACCAGGCGACGCGCCATCAGCAGTTGATCGTTGCAGGTGGGTGCACCATCGTACTGAAACTTGTAGGGCTTGCCATCGCCGTAGCGTTCGCGCACCCGATCCGGTTCCTTGCTGACATCGAGCGCTTCCAGCAGTTTGCTCGAAGTAAGCACGTTCAGGGCGCGTTCGGTCAGGGCATCCATCCCGCGAATCTGACCATTGGCATCGATTTCGCGCTTCAGCTTGTCGAAGCTGGCGAGCAGCTTTTTGCGATCGGGCAGTTGTTCCAGCGAGGTGCCCTTGAGGGTAAGGTTCGCCATCCCCGGGCCATCCGGCTTGAAGGGCGCATAGGCGGTGCCCAGGAAGCCTGGTGTGCCCGAATCCGACCACGGCATATGCTGCGTGCGCGCGGCCAGACCGACAAACGGCGGGACAGAAGGATCCACCGGACCAAGCACCTTTGCGGCGGTGGCTCCCAGGCTGGGACGCCCCCCCATCGCGGCGAGTGAGGAACTCGGCCACCCGCTCATGCACTGGACCGCATCGTGACCACCCTTGGCGCCGACGACCGAACGGATCACCACGCACTTGTCCATGCGTGCCGCGATCTGCTTGAACACCTCACAGATCTGGATGCCGGTCACCTTGGTGTTGATCGGCTTGAATTCCCCGCGAATCTCAGACGGGGCCTCGGTCTTGATCTCCCACATATCCTGGTGCGGAGGACCTCCACCCAGGAAGATGTTGATGACCGCCTTGTGCGAATTGGAGGTGCCAGCACCGGCCTCGGCACGGAGCACGTCCGTGAGGGTCAGGGCGCTCGCGCCAATCCCCAAGGCTCCAATCCGCAGAAAACTACGACGCGACACGCCATCGCAGAAGCGGTTTTTTTGACCGAAGATTGTCAACATTCACAGGCCCCCCTGATAAGTTGGCAGGCAGGTGCGCCAGCGGCGTCACCTGGTTGGCATCCCTCGCGCGGGACGGCGGGAAGATGAATTCAGGACGGAGTATGGGCGAGTGTCGTGAATTCCTCTTTACCGTAAACGTCCCCTCGTTCGCTGTCAAGAAAATGTTTCAGGCGACAACACAGTTCGTCGTGCTGAGCAGTGTATGATCAGCGCTGGCTACTTTCTGCGCACCCGGAACCGGGAGGGAAGCGCCCAACCCGTCCGAACACGGGGTTTCTGCTGAATCTGCTGGCGGCACAAAGGTTGCTCGGTATTCTGAGGTGAACGGAGACTCTCACGCCACACCATGAGTTGGTTGATGCCTCGCTTCGCGCACCCCTGGCTGCTCTTGCTCCTGCTCGTGCTCCCTCCGCTGATCTGGTGGTGGCTGCGGCAGCGTCACGGCGCCATGCGCCACCCAGCTACCACCTGGCTCGCCCGCTTGCCGTCGGGACGAAGTCGCTGGGCACGCTGGGGGGGAACCCTGCTGCGCACCTTCGCGATGCTGGCACTGATTCTCGCGCTGGCTGGACCCCGCTGGCCCGACCTGCGCACCCGGATCGTGACCGAAGGGATCGCGGTGGCCATGGTGGTCGATGTCAGCGGAAGCATGGCCGAACGCGATTTCGATTGGCAGGGCGAACCCATCTCCCGTCTGGATGCTGTCAAAAGAGTATTCCGACTCTTCGTCGCTGGCGGGGCAGCCCCCGACGGCCAAACCCTGGAAGGCCGCCCGACGGATTTGATGGGGCTGATCACCTTTGGCACGCGCCCCGATAGTGCCTGTCCGCTCACCCTCAGCCACTCGGTCCTTCTGCAGATTATCGATGCGCAGCAACCGCGCTCCATCCCCGGCGAATCAGAAACCAACATTAGCGATGCGATTACTCTGGGCCTACATCGACTCAAAAGTGCCGGTCCCCGACGCAAGGTCATGATTCTGCTCAGCGACGGCGAGCACAATGTCGCCGCTCCCTCGTCGGGCTGGACCCCCCGGCAGGCCGCTCAGATTGCCGCCAATCTCGACATCCCCATCCATACCATCGATGCGTCGGGGGACAGCGCCAGCGGGTCGGGGCGAGAAGCCTCTCCCACGTCTGCCGTCACACGCGACGCCGCCGTCCAAACACTCAGGGAAGTGGCGAGCATCAGCGGCGGAGAATACTACCGTGCGAAGAACACCGAGAGTCTGCTGGAGGTGTATCGCCTGATCGATGCCAAGGAACGAGCCCGCATCGAGAGCTTTCAGTATCGGCGTTACCATGAAGGCTACCCGTGGTTTGCCCTGGCCTCGTTCGTCCTGCTCATGAGCGCACTGGTTCTCGATCTGACCCTGTGGCGACGCATCCCCTGAGGTGGCACCGATGCTCTCTGCTGGTCTCCGACAGTGGTTTGCTCAGCCCTGGGCCTTCTGGCTCCTGTGGCTTTTGCCACTGTTGAGCGGGCTCTCCCTCCTGGCCTGGTGGCAGCGCCGCCGTGCCTTGCTGCGCCTGGGCGCAGGAATGGCGTTTGCCGAGGCGGTGACCCGTCCTTCCTGGACTCGACATGTTCGTCGTCTGCTTCAGGGCTTAGGATTACTATTGCTGGTGCTTGGGATCGCTGGTCCGCAGTGGGGACGCGACTGGGATCAAACAGCCGCTCCAGGACGCGATATCGTGGTGGTGCTGGATCTAAGTCGGAGCATGCTTGCCGAGACCCCAAGCCGGCTGGATAGGGCGCGGCGCTTGTTGCACAACATGGCCGATCGCATCCAGGCGCGCGGAGGCCACCGCCTGGCCCTGGTGGTTTTTGCCGGCCGCGCCCGAATCGCCTGCCCGCTCACTCATGATTACGATCACTTCCGCGATATCCTGGACAACTTCGATGGCGAGCACATGGATCCCGAGTTGTATCCGCAGGAGAACTCGCCCTCGGGCACACGAATTGGAGGAGCCCTCAAACTCGCTGTGCTCGCGCACGACGATCGCTTTCGGGGCATGCAGGACATCCTGCTCGTTTCGGATGGCGACGACCCGGCCCGCGACGAGGAATGGCGAGCTGGAGCGCGCGTCGCCCACGCCCGCCGCATCCCGGTGTTCACCGTGGGCATCGGCGACCCCGAGCAGCCTCGCCCCATCCCCTATCGCGAGGGGATGCTGCTGGAGGGCGGCAAACCCGTCCTCACCCGACTGGAGGAGAAACCGTTGGAAGAGATCGCCACCTTGACCGGCGCCAGTTACCTTCCCGTGCGCACCAGCGATCTCGGCCTGGGCGACGTTCTGCTCGAACGAATCGCTTCCGGTCCGGTGCGCGAGGAAAACGAGGATGCATTACCGCTCTACCATCAACGCTATCTGTGGTTCCTGGGACCAGCGTTTGTGCTCCTCTTGCTCTCTCTGGTGATCAACGATAGCACCTCCCGACGCCTGGCGGCTCCAGTCGCCGTGGGGTAAAGTCTCCACTGTCGGAGAGCGCCGAACGCACGAGGAAACCCCATGTTTCGACCCCAACACGGCTTGCTGGCATTTTTGGGTCTCCTCTTGCTCGGAGCCGCTCCCGGGCGATCCGTGGAGGAGCTACTGCGCGAGGGGAATCAGGCCTTCGCGCGCGAGGATTACACCGGGGCGCTGTCGTTCTACACCCTGGCAGAGGAGCGCGCGGAAGATCCCGGCGAGGTGGCCTATAACCTGGGCATCACTCTGTATCGCCTGGGAATGAACAGCGACGACGAAACGGTGCGTGCACGCTACCTGCGCGAGGCGGGCGATCATTTCCGGCGTTGCCAGAACGATCCTTCGCGAAGAGCACGCGCCCTCTATGGCCAGGGAACCTGTCTGCTTGTGGGGCAGTCTCAGGAAGCCCCCGCCTTGCGCGAGGCAATCCGCTGTTTCCACGTCTGTCTGAGCGATCCCGCCCTTGCGGAGCAACTGCGCGACAACGCACGAAACAACCTTGAATTGGCCAAATTGCTGTGGGTGAAGGCCAAGGTGGCCGAGATTCCCCCCGACAAGCAACCCGAAGGCGACAACCCCAGCAAACCGCCCGAAGAGAAAGGCGGCCCCAACGACCCGCAGCACGGCGCTGATCCCGGCAAACTCATTCCCGAGAAAAACGGCCAGCAAACTCCGGTGACAAAGAACAAGGGTGACCAGCTCCAGTCCAGCGAGGAGCCTCCCCCCCCGGGCAGCGGGACGCTTCCCCCGGTGCCGGATCGTGATCAGGTCGTGCCGCTATCACCCGAGGATGCGGCGCGCCACCTCGACCTGGCCACCCGCCGTATCTTGCAAGAGCGTCGGCATTACCGCCAGCGCACCGCCCCTCTGCTCCCCGGAACCGTAAAAGATTGGTGAGCCAATGGGTCCCCTGGTGGTGCTTCTGTCTTTGCTGCTTCACGCCGAGAAAGCTGTGCCCGAACCGCCCTTCGCGAATCGGCCTCTCCTCTACGCCGGGGCGATCGGTTCTTACCGCGCCAGCCTGGAAGCGACTCCCACACGAGTCGAGGTGGAACAACCGATCCGTCTCACGCTGCGTGTGCAGTTGAAACGCGGTCAGGCCCTGCAGGCACCCGGCCGGCCAGATTTAAGCGTCATGGAAGATCTTCAATCACTTTTTTATATCGAAACCCCTCAACCAGCCAGTGCGCATCCCGCTGAGAACACCTGGGAGTTTTACTACGTTCTTCGCCCGCGTTCGGTACAGGTGAAGGATCTCCCCGACATCCCCTTCTACTACTTCGACCCCTCCGTCGATCCGAACGGGTATCAAAAAACGTATGCCGAGGGAATCGCGCTCACCGTCACCGAGCCGGTGCGACAGATCGAGGTGATCCCTCCTGTTCCGCTCCCGGCCGGCCCCGCTTCGCTCTATCGGATTGGCGAGGGCTCAACGCTTCTGCGGCAGGACACCGGGGAGGTCTGGCCAGGAACCTTCTTCCTGGTGCTTCTTTTGGTCGGCCCGCCCGCAGCTTGCCTGGTCTGGTGGGTAATCTGGCAACGCCTCTACCCAGATGCCGTCCGGGCCGCGCGGCAACGGCGCAGTCGCGCGGCCCGTCATGCTTTGAAAGCGCTGCGCACGGTCACTCAACTGCCCCCGGAAAAACAGGGCCGGCAGGTGGAACAGGTGCTCACCACCTATCTCCAGGAGCGGATGGATCTGACCATCGTCGAACCTACCCCAAACGAGGTGGCGAACCATCTGCAGCGCAACGGCATTTCCGAAGGCGTGCGCAACCAGATCGTGGAACTCTATCGCTCCTGTGATGCGTTCACCTATGGGGAGGGGACATACTCAGCACCCCCCTCGCTCAGCAAGGGAGCCGGTGAGGTGATTCTTGCCCTGGAGAACGAACCGTGTCTGGCGCAGCGTTCCTGATCCTGGCTCTCGCGCTCGGGACTCCGTCCGCCGAGGACGAGCAACTTCTCGCCCAGGCACAGGCCGCCTTTACCCAGGGAGTGGCCCTGCGCCAGCGCCCGGAGGAAGCCCGAGCACAGTTTCACCGCGCCGCCGAACTGTACCACCAGCTGCACGACAGGGGCTATGCGAGTGCCGAGTTGCTGAGTAACGAGGGGAACGCCTGGTTTCTTGCCGACGATCTCCCTCGAGCAATCCTTGCGTATCGCCGAGGTTTCCTCCTCGATCCCACCCATCCAGATCTGCGTGCCAACCTGGCTGCGGCCCGGGAAAAAGTGCTGCAGAACTCTCCGACAGGGTTCGGATCTCCTCCCGTCGATCAACGTCCCCCCTGGTTGCCTCGTCTGCGCCTGGCGGGGATGCTTTTCACCACTTTTGCGATCCTCTACAGCCTGTCCTGGCTGGCGCTCACGCGCTGGTGGATGGTGCGCCGCCCGGGTTGGCTCGCACTCGGTCTGCTCGGCATGAGTCTCGTGACACTCGCGCTCTGGATGTTCTGGCGCGAAGGGAGAGATGTGTACGAGGCGAAGGTGCATCCGCTCGTGGTCATCGCCGAGGACGGGGTAGTGCTCCGCAAGGGAAATGGGCTGGCGTATCCGGCACGGAGCGAAACGCCTCTGCCACGCGGCGCAGAAGCCAGGCTGCTGTATCGGCGCGGCGACTGGCTACAGCTCGAACTGAGCGGGGGCGAGATCGGCTGGGTGCCTGCCGCTTATGCGTTGATCGATCTCCCACCGAGCGATCGCGATTGACACCATCTTCGATCGCGGGCTATAACACGTCCTCCTGGGATTCCATGACCTGCAGAGCCGTCGGCAAGGACCGAGGTTGGCACGCGCAACGGACTACTATCAGGCGCTGATCCGCGGGCACAGACGCGGTGTGCTGGCCCTGTTTCTTCGCAGCGGGTTATGGCTGGCGAGCCTTGGCTATGGGCTGGCAGTTGTGCTCCGCAATCTCGCCTTCACGCGCGGCTGGAAGAAAAGCGAACGGGTGCCCATTCCCGTGATCAGCGTGGGCAACCTGACCACCGGAGGCACCGGGAAAACCCCCTGTGTGGAGTACATCGCCCGCCACCTGCGCCAGAAAGAACTCCAGGTGGCCATTCTGAGCCGTGGCTATGGGAGTGAGCAGGGGCGCAACGACGAGGCGATGGTGCTGGAAGAAAATCTCCCCGATGTCCCGCATCTGCAAGGAGCCGACCGCGTGGCACTGGCCCAGACCGCCCTCGAAGAACTGGAGAGTGAAATTCTCGTTCTCGACGACGGCTTTCAACATCGTCGGCTCGCCCGCAATCTGGACATTGTTCTGCTCGATGCCACCGATCCCTGGGGACAGGGATACCTGTTGCCGCGCGGTCTGCTCCGCGAACCGCGCCGCGGGATCCGCCGTGCCAACCTTGCCCTGCTCACTCGGTGCGATCAGGTGAGCGCCGACACCTGTATGCAACTGCGCGACCAGCTGCGCCGTTTGGCCCCGGAGTTACCTGTGCTCGAAACGATTCATCAACCGCTCGATCTGGTTAACAGCGCCCAGGAGAGCGCGGCGCTGGAGCGCTTACAGCACCAGAGCGTGGCGGGCTTCTGTGGGATCGGGAATCCAACGGCGTTTCGGCGGACCCTGGAACAACTCGGGGCGGAGGTTCGAGCGTTCCAGAGTTTCCCCGATCATCACCGCTACAATCGAGAGGATGTGGATCACCTCGCCCGCTGGGCGCGCCAGCAATCCGAGGAGACCTTGCTGGTGTGCACGCAGAAGGACCTGGTCAAGTTGCGCTGTCTGCACCTTGGGAATCGCCCGCTCTGGGCTGTGCGGATTGGACTGCAAGCGCACGGCGGGAGCACCCTTCAACTTCTCGATGAGCACCTCGATCGAGTGAGCAACGCTCTGTGATGGAATCGCCTTAACCGGGAACGGAGTTCCCCAGCTCAGGCAGGACGCAAGGATGAGCAAACCATTTGACCTCTTCGGCCTGAAAACGTATGACCTCCTTTCGCGACCTTCCAAGGTCTTTGTCGAGGATCTGGGACGCCCGGTCGGTCCCGATGCCACGATCGAGGACTGGCTGGAAGCCTTGCCGCAGCAGCTGGCGGGGAAGGACTTTCGCCGGGTGTGTGATCATGTGGTGCGCACCCAGGTCGAGGGGCGAACGATGGCGGTCGCTCTGGGTGGGCATGTCATCAAGACCGGTTGTGCTCCTTATCTGATCGACTGGATCGAGCGCGGCGTCCTCCGGGGGGTGGCGATGAATGGCGCCGCCGCCATCCACGATCTGGAGCTGGCGATCGCCGGCAAAACCAGCGAGGATGTCGCGGTCAGCTTGCCGCAGGGCCAGTTTGGCATGGCGCGCGAGACGGCGGATGCCTTTGCCGTGGCCGCCCGGGTCGGCGCCGAGAACGAGCAGGGACTGGGCTGGGCCCTGGGGCGTTACCTGGAGAAACTCGATTGCCCCCACGCCGAGTGCAGTTTGTTGCTGGCCTGCTACCAGGCGAAGATTCCCTGCACCGTGCACGTCGCCCTCGGCACCGATATTGTTCACATGCATCCCCACGTTTCAGGCGCGGGCCTGGGAGAAGCCTCGCTGATCGATTTCCGCAAGCTCTGCAGTGTGATCGCGACGATGGAAAAAGGCGTCTGGTTCAACCTGGGCAGCGCTGTCCTTTTGCCGGAGGTGTTCCTCAAGGCGGTCAGCGTGGTACGCAATTTCGGCCACTCTCTCGATGGACTGGTCACAGTGAATGTGGACAAGGTGGTGCAGTATCGCAGCGCGGTCAACGTGCTCGATCGCCCGGCGGCGGAAGGCTATCAATTGACGGGCCATCATGAGATGCTGATTCCGTTGTTGCACGCGGCGGTGGCGAGCCGTCTGGCGCGGGTCAATGTCCCCCCGCAGACCGAGGCCGCTTGAGAGAACAGGAGAGCGCACAATGTCCGCAGACCTGATCGATCTGGTGCAGGCCCTCGGCCAACCCCACATCACCGTCGTGGGCGATCTGATGCTCGATCGCTATATCTGGGGCGACGCAGCGCGCATTAGCCAGGAAGCGCCCGTGCTTTTGCTCCAGGCCGACCGACGCGAGGAACGTCTGGGAGGAGCCAGTAGTGTGGCGACCATGCTGCGCGCGCTGGGAGCCCGCGTTGCCCTCGCCGGAGTGGTCGGCGACGATGCGGATGGTCGTCGCGTGCGCGATATTCTTGGCGAACTGGGGATCGATCACGAGCCAGTACTGGTCGATCCCAGCCGCCCCACCACGGTCAAGGAACGCTACATCGGCCGCGCCCAGTCCCGCCATCCGCAGCAAATGCTGCGTGTCGATTATGAAACCCGAGCGGCGCTGAGCACCGCAATCGAGCACGAATTAAGCCGAATCATCACTGCGCTGATGGGTCGAACCGACATCGTCCTGATCAGCGATTATGACAAGGGAGTGTGTACGCCGGGGCTCCTGGCCGAGGTGATCGCGCGCGCCCACGCCCACGGGCTCCGGGTGGTCGCAGACCCCATTCGCGGGCACGATTATCGCAAG
This sequence comes from Planctomycetota bacterium, assembly GCA_029777335.1. Classification (GTDB taxonomy): domain Bacteria; phylum Planctomycetota; class Planctomycetia; order Gemmatales; family Gemmataceae; genus JAKOSN01. The sequence goes on along the minus strand of JAKOSN010000247.1, from coordinate 1,535 downwards.
TATCACGGCTGCTCGGCCATCACCCCCAATCGACTGGAAGCGGGTCTGGCCACGGGGCGAACGCTGACTTCAGCAACCGAGGCCCTCACAGCCGGCGAACACCTGCAGCAGCAACTCGATCTGGAAGCCGCGATCATTACCCTCGACAAGGAGGGGATGGCGCTGTGTCACGAAGACGGCCGGCGTCTTCTGTTTCCCACCCGTCCACGGCAGGTGTACGACATCACCGGAGCGGGTGACATGGTCATGGCAGTGCTGGGAATGGCCCTGGCTGCCGGCGCCGATTACGATCCGGCGATTCGCCTGGCGAACATCGCGGGCGGGCTGGAAGTGGAGAAGGTCGGAGTGGCAACGGTGACACGCGAAGAGATTCTGCACGACCTCTTTCTCGCCGGCTTCGAGAGCCAGGACGGTTCCCCCGTGGGAGTGGAGAAGATTTACGATCGCCAGGCGTTGCGCGAGGCGTTGGAGCAACGCCGGCGCATGGGCCAGCGGATCGCCTTCACCAATGGGTGTTTCGATGTTCTCCACGCGGGCCATGTGCAGTATTTGAGCGAGGCCCGGGCGCAGGCGGATGTGCTTGTCGTTGGGCTGAACAGCGACGCCAGCGTGCGCTCGCTCAAGGGGAAGGATCGCCCCGTGAATCCTGTCGATGCCCGCGCCCTGGTGCTCGCCGGGTTGGCCGTGGTCGATTATGTCACGGTCTTCGAGGAAGCCACACCCCTGGAATTGATCCACCTGTTGCGACCGGATGTGCTGGTCAAGGGAGCCGACTATCACCACGATCAGGTGGTGGGGGCTCATTTCGTCGAATCCTACGGGGGTCGGGTACACCTGGCAACCCTGCGCGATGGGTTCTCGACCACCCGTCTGCTGCAACGGCTGGGAGCGGCGTGAGGACGCATGAACATCGCCATTTTCCTTCCCAACTGGATCGGCGACGCCGTCATGGCCACGCCGGCCCTGCGTGCGCTGCGGAATCACTACGCCGACAGTCATTTCGTCGGAGTGCTGAAACCCTATGTTGCCGGAGTGCTGGAGGGAGGCGACTGGTTCGACGATCTGTTGCTGGCGCACGACGGCACCTGGCGGCGCGGCAATCTGGCGCTCGCGCTTGAATTGCGCCGGGTGGGGATCGACCTGGCGATCCTCTTCCCGAACTCGTTTCGCGCGGCCCTGGTGGCATGGCTAGGCGGATGTCGGCGCATCATTGGTTACGCCCGGTATGGTCGCTCGCTGCTGCTCAGCGAGGCCCTGCCCCCTCTGCGTGATCCGCAGGGTCATCTGGTGCCCAGTCCGATCATCGATGCGTACAATCTGCTCGCCAAGACAGCAGGGTGTCAACAAACCAGCTATCGCATGGAACTCTACACCACCGTGCGTGATGAACAACGTGCCGAAGAGGTCTGGCAACGCACGGGTCTGCGCACCCATCGGCGAGTGGTTTGTTTGAACCCTGGGGCCGCGTTCGGGGCAGCTAAACACTGGCCCAACGAGTATTTCGCGACCCTCGCTCGACGCCTGGCGAGCGAGCA
>JAKOSN010000246.1 GCA_029777335.1 Planctomycetota bacterium | reverse complement strand
TGGATCAATTCGCGCAACGTGTGCTGGATGCGTTGCAACTGCCCCGAAACCAGAGCCAGTTTCTCGGCGGTGTATTCATCGCAATTGCGCCGTTGCAACATTTGCACCAGCGAGCTGATCGACGTGAGCGGATTGCCGACCTCGTGGGCAATCCCGGCAGCAAGAAGCCCAAACGAGGCCATCTTCTCTTGATGGAGCACGTGCGCCTGCGCCTCCTGCAATTCACGGGTGCGCTCCGCGATGCGATCTTCCAGCTGGCTCTGGTTGGCGCGCAGCGCCCGATTCAACTCACCCAGATACTCCCCTACCCGCTTGAGCAGGAGAGACATGGCATCGCTGGCCCAGGTCACCCACCCCAGCACCACGAGGGTCAACACAAGCGACAGGGGCAACCGTTGCTCCTGGGGCAAGGCAAGGTAGAGCAGGCCGTAACTGAGGCAGTGGGCGGCACAACTGGCGTAGGTCACCTGCGACGAGTGGCGAATCGCACAGCAGATGAGCGACAGAAAGTAGTAATAACGAAAGGGGCTTTCCAGTCCGCCATAGTGATAACAAAGCACCCCGATGAAGAGCGCTTCCATCGACGAGACCACCAGAGGAGAGCGCCCCAGAAAGATCTTCCCGCGCAGGCTGTACCAGGTATCGAGCAGCGTGTAGAGTGCGCCCAGCGCGAGGATGGCGTTGAGCAACCCCCGTTGAGAAGCGGCCTTGACGTCCAGGTTGACGAGGACATACCCCACGACCAGCCCGACCCAGCGAATCTTGACCGCGATCGTTTCCGCGGCCAGTTCCCAGCGGCTCGGCGTTTCGGTCGGGAGGACAGGAGAGAGTGCAGAGGTCACGGCAATGACTGCGGGTTGAGAGTAGGGAATCCCTCTCTCATTATAGGAGGCTCCCCCTCAATTCACAGGTGCAGCCGCCAGTATTCGAGAGTGTCTTTCAGGGTGTGCACCAGGGAGTACGAGGGATGCCAGCCAATCTCATGCTGGATCTTGTCGATCGAAGCCACCACCTGGCTGGGATCGGCCGCCCGTAACAGATCCGAGCGGCGACGTACCTCCACCGGGATTCCCGCCAACACAACCAGCTGATCGAGCACCTGTTGCATGGAACAGGATCGCCCGCTGGCGACGTTGTAGGCCTCGCCCGTGCGTCCCTTCTCCATCACCAGCAGATAGGCAGCCGCGATATCGCGGACATCGCTGAGATCGCGACAGGCACTGAGATCGCCGGTTTCGAGAGTGGGAGGCTGTTTGCCGAGCTGAATCAGGGCCAGCTGACGGGCGAAGTTCCCGACCGCGAACTGCGGCGATTGCCGGGGACCGATGTGATTGAACGGACGAACGCGGACAATATCGAGGGCATGACTCCGGCTATATTGATAGCTGACCAGATCGGCTGCGGCCTTGCTCGCCCCGTAGGGACTGTTGGGACGCAGGGGAGTCTCCTCGTCGAGTGGGTGGCCGGAGACACCCGAATCGCCATAGATCAGGGCACTGCTGACCGCCAGGATGCGCGGCCGCCCTCCCCAGCTGGCGACGGCCTCGTACAGACAGCGCGTCGCCGCGAGATTCCCCGTCCAGGCGGCCTCCACCTCCTGAAAAGAGCGCCCCACGTTGGCGTAGCCTGCCAGGTGATAGATCTGGTCGGGAACGACCTCGGCCAGAAGGCGCTCAATCGCTGCGCGGTCGCTCAGGTCGCACGAATGCAGACGGACCTTGCCCTCCAGATGGAGCAATTCTCTGGGCCATTCGCCGTGTCGGCTTAGGCCATGCACCTGGTGCACTCCTTCGGCGAGGAGGGCTTCGCACAACCAGCCTCCGGCAAAGCCCGTCACCCCTGTCACGAGAATGCGCATGGTCCTCTCGCTGACGCTGGTAGTGGCCAGGCGCTATCTCATCCCCTGGCGGAGCAGCTTGATGTCGGCATCGACCATCAACCGGACCAGACTTGGGAAGTCCACCTCGGGCTTCCAGCCCAGTTGCTTGCGCGCCTTGCTGCAATCCCCCACCAGGAGATCCACCTCGGCGGGACGGATAAATGCCGGGTCCAGAACGACATGCTTGGTCCAGTCGAGACCGACGTACGCAAAGGCCGTTTCCACCAGTTCGCGCACCGTATGCGTTTCCCCGGTGGCAATCACATAGTCCTCGGGCCTGTCCTGCTGCAACATCATCCACATGGCGCGAACATAATCCTTGGCATAACCCCAGTCGCGCTTGGCGTCGAGATTGCCCAGGCGCAGTTCCTTCTCCAACCCCAGCTTGATGCGGGCCACGCCATCGGTCACCTTGCGCGTGACAAATTCCTTGCCGCGCCGTTCCGACTCATGATTAAAGAGGATTCCGCTACAGCAGAACATGTCGTAGCTTTCGCGGTAATTCACCGTGATGTAGTGGCCATACACCTTGGCCACTCCATACGGGCTGCGCGGATAAAAGGGGGTAATTTCCCGCTGCGGGGTTTCCACCACCTTGCCGAACATTTCACTCGACGAGGCCTGATAGAAGCGGATCCCCTTGGGATCGAGCAGGCGAATCGCCTCCAGGACGCGCGTTACGCCGATGGCGGTGAATTCCCCGGTCAACACCGGCTGTTTCCAGCTGGTGGGGACAAAGCTCATCGCCGCCAGGTTGTACACCTCGGTCGGACGAACTTCCTTGAAGACGTCGATGAGGGACAGCTGATCGAGGAGATCGGCCTGGTGAAGGGTGATTTTCCCTTCCAGATGGGCGATACGCTCGAAGTTTTCGGTCGAGGCGCGGCGCACGATGCCGTGCACCTCGTAGCCTTTTTCCAGCAGGAATTCGGCCAGAAAACTTCCATCCTGACCGGTGACCCCTGTGATGATCGCTTTCTTCATCGACTCTTACTCCCTCCCTGGACCCAGCCTCCCTGGCCAGTGTCCGCGCGGGGCTGTGCAACATGTCGGCGCCAAGGTGCCTGTCCGCGCCAGCACCCCCGCTGACCTGGCTCAGCGCTCGCGCTCGACGTACTGTCGTTCGTAGTACTTCAAATACTCACCCGTGCGGATGTTGTCTACCCAGGCTGTGTGTTCCTGATACCACTGGACAGTGTCCCGCAACCCCTGCTCAAAGGGAACCTCGGGGTGCCAACCCAGCTCACGCTCCGCCTTGCGGCAATCAATCGCGTAGCGGCGATCGTGCCCTGGGCGATCCTTCACATACTTGATCAGCGACTCTGGCTTGTTCAGGATCTTCAGGAGTGTATGGGTCAGTTCCAGATTGGTTTTCTCACAACGGCCTCCAAAGTTGTAGACTTCACCCACCTTCCCTTCTTTCCAGACCCGATAGACCCCGGCGCAGTGATCGCGAACATGAATCCAATCGCGCACGTTCTTCCCATCTCCATAGACAGGGACCTGCTGATCGCGCATCAGGTTGGAGATGAAGAGCGGTATCAGTTTCTCGGGAAACTGATACGGGCCGTAGTTGTTCGAGCAGCGGGTGATCAGTCCCGGAAAGCCGTAGGTGTGGACATAGCCGCGAACCAGAAGATCCGCCCCCGCCTTGCTGGCCGAGTAGGGACTGTTGGGCGCCAGCGGGGTTTCCTCGGTGAAATAGCCGGTTTCGCCCAGACTTCCGTACACCTCATCCGTGGAGACCTGAACATAGCGCTGCAGGTTGGCTGCGCGGGCCGCGTCGAGCAGAATCTGTGTGCCCACGATGTTGCTTTTCACAAACGGCCCGGAGTCCTGAATGCTTCGATCCACGTGGCTTTCCGCCGCAAAGTGGATGATACTCTGGACTCCGGTCCCAATCGCCGCACGGACCCCCTCTCGATCGGTGATATCACCCCGAATAAAGCGATAGCGCGGGTGAGCACTCACATCGGCGAGATTGGCCAGATTGCCGGCGTAGGTGAGACAGTCGAAGTTGACGACGTTCACCTCCGGATCCTTCTCCAGGATGTAGTGGACGAAGTTGCTGCCAATAAAGCCACAACCACCTGTCACGAGCACGGTGTGCATTGCCAACCTTCTTGTGCAAAGCGCCAGGCTGCTCCTCGAGGATGGACATCATGGACCGCCTCCGGCGATCCCTGCCAGTGACCATACTCGCAACAAGTGGGAAAAGTCAAGCAGAGAGGATCATCCAGGTAAGTTGTAACGGCAATCGAGGAGAAGGCGAACGAGTATCGAACCACACGGATCGGGGGACTGGTCCCGCCCTGGCCCGTGCGGGCCCACTCTCTTACCCCAGAATGCGATCCCAGCGCGATTTGTGATACGCCACCTTCTGGGCAGGAGTCATTCGGGTGAAATCCGGTTCACTCTTGCGGTTGCCCTGACAGCCACAGGCCGCGTGAGACGCTGGCTTCGCCGTGGCAGCGGGCTTTTCGCTTGGACAGGAACAGGCCGAAGCCGCCGGCGCGGCAACCGCTTGGCCGCCCGGAGAGGGCGGCAGACTGATCGTCACTCCGTTGCCAGCGTAGTTCATCACGTTGGTTTGTAGTTGCAGATCTGCTTCCAGCGAGCGCTGCGGTTTCACCCCCAGGCGCTGCAACACTCCGTGATAGGCCCGAACGGCATCCTCGGCAGTGATCAGACCGTCGGCGATTAGCCGCAGAAATTCAATAAACGCCAACTGGTTCTCGGCGTTGTTGATCTTCCGTCCAAAGAGCGCCACCCGGGCACCGTATTTTTTCGCCTCACTCAGCAGTTTGAAGGCGTCATACGTGGTCCCAGCCGACCCGCCCAGGATGCCGACCACCAGGTGCGGATCGTAGTGCACGAGTTCCTCCATCGCCTGCGGACCGTGGTAAACCATCTTCAGAAACAGCGGCCGGCCCTTGCTCGTCACTCCTCCCAGGGTGCGCACAATCACATCGTTGATAAACCCTGGCACCTGCTCCGGCGCCACCGATCCAGGAGTATTCGGATCGAAGATCTCCAGAAAATGTCGAAATCCCTTCCGCTCCGCCTCCAGCCGAAACTGCTTATATTCTTCCAGGTTCTCTCGATCCTGCCTGGCGTCGTTACTGAACGTGATACTGTACAGACCGAGATCGACACCAAGCGCACGTTCCTCGGGTTTGCAGTCGAGGTGCCCGCACTGTAAATGATCGAGGGTGGCGGTTCGGAACGGAAGGGATGTCTGGCTCGGAGAGTGACCGCCGCGCAAAATGTGAATATCGGTGGTGTCGTTGGCGCGTGCAGCCGGAGTCACCGGGCTGTTCGCGAACAGCCGCCGCTGCATGGTCAGCACCTCGCTGGTGCTGGCCGACATCAACATGATGTCCACCAGTCCTTGCTCAACGATCTGTACAATGATCTCGCGAAACTCACTCAGGCTGCGATAGCGCACCTCTCCCGCGTGCGCTTCCGGCGATTTTCCGGGAGCGCCGATTGCCAGCGCCATGTCGGCATCCTTGGCATCAGCGAGGATGAAATCCTTGCACCCGTGCGGATCCGCGTGGATTCGAGCCAGTTTCGTATCAAGTGCCTTGGTGACCACGAGAGTGCCTCACTTGCTGCTACGCTGCCAGGCCGATCGAGGAATCCCCCCGTTGCCGCGTGTTGCGACTGGTCCAGTCCCGGGCCGGCTGGTGGGGAGGTTGGCGGCCCGAACGACCCCGACGCGGCTCTCCACCTGGGCGATGATGTCCTTGAGCACTCGTGCCGATTGTTGCACCCCGTGTTGCTCCACCGGGGTGAGCGGAAGTTCGATCTGCTCGCGCACCCCGCCACACCCGACGAGAGTGGGGACGGAGAGACAGACATCGCGCACGCCATACGCACCGAACTGGAGAGAACTTACCGGGAGCACACGGCGTTGATCCAGAAGCAAGGAGTGCACCACCTCGCGAATCGAGAGCCCCACGGCAAATCCCGAACCACCCTTCAACTTGATGATCGTTGCCCCGGCGGTCTTGGTTTCCTCGAAGACCTCGCGGCGCATCTCCAGGGTGAAGCCAGGCCAGTGTTCGAGCGGCAGACCGTTGACGGTCGCACTCGACCACACCGGCACCATGCTGTCGCCATGTTCGCCCAGAATCACAGCGTTCACCTGCGTGGCAGGCACCTTCAACCGCCTGGCGAGATAGCCCCGCAAACGGGCGGTGTCGAGTTGGGTTCCCAGCCCAATCACCCGTTGCCAGGGAAGGCCAGCGCGATGGACGGCCAGGTAGGTGAGCACATCGACAGGATTGCTGACGACAACGAGGTACGCATTCTCTTTCAGCCCAGCGGCCTTGACCTGTTCCAGCAAACTGAGGAAGAGGTCCACATTTCGATTGATCAGGTCGAGCCGGCTCTCGTCCGGCTTGCGGCGCAGCCCCGCCGTGATGACCACCACCTGGCTGGTCGCTACCTCGCTCATATCCCCGGCCCAGATGCGTTGATCCCCTGTGAGGCTGGCGCCATTCAGCAGATCGATCGCCTGTCCCTGGGCCACGTCCTTGTTGGCATCGATCAGGCAGAGATCCGTAACGATTCCGCCACATTGCAGGGCAAAGGCAGTCATGCTGCCAACAAGCCCACCGCCTCCAATGATGCTGACTTTCACAGATTTCCACTCCGAAAACGATTATTCTTGAACGCGAACTTCCTCGGCGGGCGCATGGATGATCGCGTCGGACTTGCCCGAGACAGAACCCTGCGCCGGATCCAGGCGGCGACGGCGAATCAGCACATATCCCCCCATGACGGTGGTCAGGGTAAGAAAGCCGGCGACTCCCCAGATCACGATCAGAAAGATCAACTGAGGTTCGTCAAACTTCATCTCGTCCAGGATGCGCCAGCTGAGAACCGAAGCGCCCGCGGCGAAGAGGAGGGCGACCAGACCACAGAGAAAGCGCACCGCGCGAATGCGTGCGAGGACCACCGTGGGATCTTCCAGCCCCATGGAGAAGGAACGCATGCGTTCCTCATGGTCGAAGGCGCGCAGCCGCGCCTGATGAGCCAGTTCTTCCTTTTGTTTTTCCAGTTGCCAGCGCTGGCGCTCGGCGACGTTCTGCCCCGCCGCATTCACCGTCTGCAGGAGTTGTTCCAGCTCCTCGGGGTCATTTATGTCCAGGTTGGTGTTCTTGAGGAGTTCGATCAACTCCCCGATGTTGTTGATCTCCAGGCTCATCGGTGACTCCCAGGTTCACGCCCCCTTGAAGCACGCCTTCTTCTGGCGGCTCTCGGGGAACGGCATTCGCCTGTTTCTTGCGACCCAGGTGAAAGACATAGACACGAACCAGAACGGTCCCGATGCTGAGCACCCAGGCCAAACCCCAGGTGAACTTCAGCCACGGCCCCATGGATTCCCAGCCACCCACGATGCACAGGACAATCGTGGCGATCAGGGTTGCCACAACGATCCCTATCAGGATCAGCGTGGCAAAGAATCCCATCTTGTCGGATCGATAGCTAAACATGGTTGCCTCACCGCCCGCTCTCCGAGGAGGCGGGGCTTTACACCGAGGCACCCACTCCCGAAAGAGCCGCCATCACCTTTTCGGTGATCATCTCCACCAATCCGTCGAGGTCATCCACTGCGGCGGGGTGCCCGTTCGCGGCAGCTGGGGAAGGTTTCCCATTCGTCTGCGGGACAAAGGCGTGGGGCTCCGGAACAAACGAGCTATAGCGGTTATTAAAACTGCTGGTGCCGCACAGGGCGCAGTTGGCGTCCCGGAAACGCACGTCATCGTAGCCCAGCCGTTTCTTCATGTCGAGCAGTTCGCGTGTTTCCTGCTCAGAGAAATAGTGTACGGCGCCGAGCTGCTTTGCGAGCAACAAGATCTTGCAATAGGCGTCGATGATCTCACTATTCCAGTACGCTTTCTCCAGCGTCGGGCCGAACGTGACTGTGCCATGATTGGCGAGAATGATCGTATTGCAATCCTTGACGTAGGGGACGATTGTCTCGGCGAACTTCTGGGTGCCGGGGGTTTCATAAACCGCCATTGGCACCTCGCCGAGGAACACTTCCACCTCGGGGAGCACGCATTTGGGAATCGGCTCGCGCGCCACGGCAAACGCGGTCGCATACGGGGGATGACAGTGCACCACCGAGTGCACATCCGGCCGATGCTTGTAGACTGCCAGATGGAGGAGGACCTCGCTGCTGCGCTTGCGCGTCCCCGCCAGCTGGTTCCCCTCGTAGTCCACCTTGCAGATATCCTCGGGCTTGAGGAACCCCTTGGACACCATCGTCGGGGTGCAAAGGATCTCGCGTTCGTTGAGCCGCACGGTGATATTGCCATCGTTGGCCGCGGCGAACCCCTTGGCATACACGCGACGGCCAATCTCGCACATCTCTTCTTTGATCTTGTATTCGTTCTTCATGATGATCTTCCCGAGAATCGTCGTGAGGTTCCTGAGTTCGCCGTCGGTCCACCTCTCGCGAGGAAATGACCGTTTAGCCCCGGGGCGGGGGCAGATCGATGGTATCGAGAATACAGGCGCAGTAGGCATCGACGGGGACGCGCTTGGGGGTGAACGGTGCTGCTGCCTCTCCCCCCTCGCTGATTCCAATCAAGCAGCCCGGCGATGCGCCCAGGTCGTCGTAAATCACCAGATCTTCTCCGTCACCATGAGCGCCTGCCGAGAGCGCGTTCAGGCTAAACGGCACCCCAATCACCCACCGCGCGCCGACGAGCGAAGGATGGACCCGCGACAGGGTCACATTCCCAATCACTTCCGTGATGCGCATGAGCACTGCTCCTTCCTGATGGCCAGGCCGTCGGGACAGGTTGGCACGCCGGTGACAAACATCCGTACAATCTGCCGGATTTCATAAAACGTGCGCCCCGGCATCTCCACCGCGACCAGGTTGGGCGAAACTGTCAAACTCGCCTGTGCTGCCTGAGCCAGGGTGCAAAGGGAGACCGCACGCACTGCAGCATTTCGATTCGCGAGACAGCTGACCAGGGCGGGATCGGTGCAGAGCAACACTGCTCCCAGCATTGCGCCGTGTTCGATCGCCTCCACGGTCGTGCGGGTCCAGGTCAGGAGCGAAGCGGCACTCTCTCCGAACTTCACCGCGATCCCCTCGCGGATGAGTGCCTGCACCGCACTGCGCACCAGGGGAAATTCTCGCTCCTGGGCGACAACCCACCCTGCCGCGGTCGGGTGCGTGGCGCTTGCCTCGCGCACCACGGCAATTCGGGCTGACCGGAGGTGATCCTGGGCCTGCGGCGTCACAATCGCTCGCGCCGACACACAAACCGTGCGATGGCCATTCAGGCTGTGGCGCAGATCCTCAACGGTCAATAACCCGCGCGTCCAGTGCAGCACACTGGAAGGATCGTGGCCATTTGTAGTAACGCCCGCCTGGTTCATTGGTCGCACAGTCCCAGCACCATCCAGCGCGCCGGCGAGTTTTTCGCCTTCACCGCCTGACGCGTGGCCGCCCCATCATTTGTCACAAAAACGCGCGATCCGACCGCCGCCCCAAGCTGATCAAGCGCCAGGATGGGTTCGCCATCGGGTCGATCTTCCACGCCAAGCAACTGAATCACCAGCAATCGCCAGCCGTGCAGGCTGGGATGTTTGATGGTCGCGGTCGCATGGCCGACCACCTTGCCCAGTTGCATGATCGCTTTCCCTTCTCAGAGAACACGCAGACTTCCCACCGTGGTGGAACGCCGCTGACGGGTGAATGTCAGTGGCGTGGTCACTCCCTCGCCGGTCGGCGTGGCAATGCTGAAGCTCAGATAGCCCTCTCCGCCTGTTCCCAGCCCCGCCACGCTCGCCCCGTTCTGCACAAAGAGCGTGGTATCCATCTCCCGCCCCATGCGCGTGATCGTTTCCACATTGCGCGAGTGAATGATGCTTGTGTGTTTGAAGCCATGTTCATACTTGAGCGCGAGGGCAATGGCCTGATCCACATTACTGACACGCACAAAAGGAACAAACGGCATCATCTGCTCGTGATCGACGAAGGGATTGTTCTCGTCGGTTTCGCCGAACAGGAGCAAGGTGTCGGCGGGCACGGTAAAACCCGCTTTTTGAGCGAGAACCGCTGCATCCTGCCCAATGAAATCCTTGTGCACAATCAGCTTGCTGGGATCGTCGCTTGCTGGAACGAAGGCCGCTTTGGTCAACGCATCGATCTGGGCGGCGTTGAGCTGAACGGCCTGGTAGTGTGTCATCGCCTCCAGCAACTCCTCGAAGATGGTAGCGACGGCAAAGACTTCTTTTTCGCCGATGCACAGCAGATTGTTGTCGTAGGAGGCGCCGGCGATGATCGAGCGTGCGGCATTTTCCAGGTCGGCAGTTTCATCCACCACCACCGGCGGATTCCCTGGCCCCGCGACAATGGCTCGCTTGGGGCTACGCAGGGCTGCCCGGCCCACGGCTGGCCCCCCGGTCACACACAGCATGCGCACTTCGCGATGATCGAAAATCGCCTGGGCTGATTCGAGCGTGGGCGTTTCCACAATGGTGATCAAACTGTCGATGCCGATCGCCTCGGCAATCGCCTGGTTGAACAGCCGAACTCCCTTGCACGCGATGCGTGCCCCGCCCGGGTGAGGATTGCACACCAGGGCATTACCCCCCGCCAGCATGTTGATGGCATTGCAGGCCAGGGTCGGCAGCGAATGGGTGACGGGAGTGATGGCACCGATCACTCCAAAGGGGGCGTATTCCTGCAGCGAGATGCCATTCTCGCCGGAGAAGGCGTCGGTGCGCAGAAACTCGACCCCGGGCACGCGCTCGGCGCAGACAATCAGTTTTTCGATCTTGTGCTGCAGACGACCGATCCTGGTCTCTTCCAGTTCTTCGCGGCCCAGCGTTTCGGCCTGTTCCTTGCAGATTTTGCGAATGCAGGCGACTGCCTTGCGGCGATCTTCTAGCCCGCGCTGCTCGAACTCTTTCTGCGCGCTGGCCGCGGCGACGATTGCTTCGTTGACATCCTGGTACACCCCCCAGGGACGGGCATGACCGTTGCTCGTCGCCGGGATTCCTCCCTGCCGGCTCCGCATTTGCGTCAGCACTTGCTGGATAACATTGCGAACCAGATCATCGGTCACTTGCATGATGATTCCCCGAGATCAAGAAGCCCGCGCGGAGAAGATCGTTTTGGACTCGACGTTGACGCTTTCCACAATGCCGATGATCGCTGCGTCAACCGGTAATTTTTCGGTTTCAGGAGTAAGCCGCGCGCTTGACCCCTGCACGATAAGAACCATTTGCCCCTGTCCGGCCCCCACCGCATCGACAACCACAAAGGTGCGTCCGGTGCCGATCAGGCGTTCATGCTGTTGCGGATCCACTCGCAACGGCTCCACCAGAAGTAGTTTTTGCCCCGTCATCGAGGGGACTTTGTGGACTGACACCACACTGCCAGTCACGCGCGCCAGGAACATGACGTTTCCTCTCGGGAGGGGATCCCCGTCCCCGGGTGTGCTCACTTTGTAGGTGCGTTCCCTTGCAGCAAGGCCTGCGCTTGCCGGGCAACCACGATCTCCTCGTTGGTGGGCATGATCCAGAGCGCCACTCGGCTCTGGTCGGTGTGCAGGGGGGCCTCGCCCCTGGCCGCTGCATTCTTACCTGGATCGAGGGCGATTCCAAACCAGTCCAGATGAGCGCAGATCCCCGCGCGCATCACTGCTGAGTTTTCCCCAATCCCTCCGGTGAAGACGATGGCGTCAGCCCCATTGAGCAGCAACAGATAGGCCCCGAGGTAATGCCGCACCGCCCCGATGAATACCTCCAGTGCCAGCCTGGCGCGGTGCTCGCCGCGCTGCGCCCCTTCCTCGATATCCCGTAGATCGTTGCTCGTTCCGCTCAGCCCGAGTAATCCTGAGCGATTGGCCAGGTCGTCCAGAACCTGCTCCAGCGTCTTTCCGGTGGCCCGCATGATCACCGGCAAGGCGAAGGGATCGAAATCACCCACGCGGTTGTTGTGCGGCAATCCGGTTTGCGGACTCATCCCCAGACTATTGGCGACGGATTGCCCGCATTCGATGGCGCAAAGCGAACTACTGCCACCCAGGTGACACGAGATGATCTTCGCGTCCGGTTTTTCAAGCAGTTGTGCCGCCCGCCCCGCAATGTAACGATGACTCGCACCGTGAAATCCCCAGCGCAGCACACCGAGTTCGGTCGCCCACTCATGGGGGATCGCATAAAAGCGGTGGGCAGTCGGGATGGTCTGATGAAAGCCCGTCTCGAATGCCGCCACCAGCGGGATCTCAGGCAGTTCGCGCTTCAACAATCGCATCGTCTGGATATACGGCGGATTGTGGGCGGGCGCCACCTCGGCGTAGGCTTCCATCGCCTGGAGCACACGCTCCTCCACGTACTGAACCCCGCTCACTCCCTGGGCGTGGACCGCCTTGAACCCAATGGCCGCCAGTTCGCCCGGATCCTTGAGGCAACCCCGTGCGGGTTCCGCCAGTTGTTCCAGGCAGAGCCGCACCGCGACGGCGTGATCCCGGGCCGCGACCGTCGCCACCTCGCGCACCCCATTCGCCTCGACAAAGCACGGCGAGGTGGGTGAGCCAATCCGTTCAACGCCCCCGCGCGCCAGGAGACGCTCGTCGGTCATGTCGAACAATCGATACTTGAAGCTGGTGCTCCCCAGATTCGCAACCAGGATCTTCATCAGGTTCACTCGGCTCCTTGAACCCTGTCACCAGCCCGAAGGACGAGAGCCTCGTACCCCTTCGGGCCGGTGGCGCGTGTCCAACCCAGGCACATTAACGACCCAGAAACGTTTCGATCACCTCGTTCTCGGGGCGCGGAATGACATGCGCCGACACCAGTTCGCCATTTTCGCTCGCGGCCTTGGCGCCGGCATCGACCGCGGCCCGCACCGAGCCGACATCGCCGCGCACAAAGGTGGTGACAAACGCATTGCCAATCTGCACCTGCCCGGCCAGGGTCACATTGGCCGCCTTGCACATGGCATCGGTAGCAGCGATGGTGGCGATCAGCCCCTTGGTTTCGACCAGGCCGAGCGCCTCATTGTTCCCATTGCGGATCCCAGAACTCGCCATATCAATGATCTCCAGCTAGAGAGTGGTAGTGCGCTTACGATCCGGTGCCGGCCGGCTGAGCCGCCTGCTTCTTCCCAGCCAGGGGAAGAATCGCCCCAAGGTCCTCGTGTGGACGCGGAATCACCTGCACGCCAACGACCTCGCCCACCCGGCTGGCCGCCGCCGACCCACTGTCGATAGCTGCCTTGACCGCGGCCACGTCGCCGACGACCAGGGCCGTCACCAGGCCGCTGCCAATCTTTTGCCAGCCGATCAGCGTGACGTTGGCTGCCTTCAGCATGGCATCGCTGGCCTCGATCAACGGCACCAGGCCCTTGGTTTCGATCATGCCAAGGGCTTCCATGTTGTTACTGGCCATGTCTCGGAAAACTCCCTCAGAAGTGGTTCCTGGCGCCAGCGGTTCCCCGCCTGCTCCCAGGAAGGATGTGGTTTAGCGTTTGAACAACTCCATGAAAGTCGCGTGGGCATAATCGCAGGCATTTCCCTCGTCGGTGTCGATGTGCACCTCCAGTTTGCTTGCGGGCGCCACCCGACACAGAAGATCCTCGAAGACCACCGTGCACGTGCTCTTGACGCGCAGCTGGAGCCGATCACCATCCTTCACGCCGTAATAGGCGGCATCCGTCGGCCCCATGTGCACATGCCGTTCGTGGCGGATCACTCCGCGGGGCAGTTCGATCATCCCCGCAGGACCCATCAGATAGCATCCCGGAGAGTCGCGATGATCGCCGCTCTTGCGCACGGGCACATCGAGACCAAGCAGGATGGCATCGGTGAAGGCGAGTTCCACCTGG
>JAKOSN010000245.1 GCA_029777335.1 Planctomycetota bacterium | reverse complement strand
CTCGCCTTGGTGGGAGTTTATCTTCTGCTACTGGACTTTCTGAAGATTCGCCTCTTGCGGTGGAGTGGATTCCATTGACATCGGCACGGCACAGCATTGAGTGAAACGACCCGGAGTTAGTTTTCCTTCCTCGGCAAGGCCTTCACGAACTTGAGCGCTCGCTCGATCCAATCTTGCAACTGGTCGTCATCTGCGATCCCTCTGGGCTCGACCATCACCCAGCCCTTCATCGGCTTGCCGGTAATGTCGAACTCTCGGACATGCTCCTCGCGCAGTGCGTCATCGTGGTTGTCGGGGCCAAGCCGGACGATCAGCGAATCCTTCCAGACCCCCACCAGCATGTTGCCGTGGAGGAGAAAGCCAACCCCGCCAAACATCTTCTTCTCCACGACGCCATGCTCCCCAGCCAGAGCGTCACGGATGCGAGCAGTGAGGGTTTCGTCAAAGGCCATTGTCCGTGTCCTCCTGCAGAAGCGAGGGGCGGTTGCTCTCGTCGAAAACCCAGGGGAGTTCCACCGCCTCCATGCGGTCAATCAAGGCGTCGCCCCCGTGTCGCTGTTTATAGGCCCGCTCCTCGTCCGAGATTGGAACGTGCCACAGGAACGACACGGGATCTCCCTCGACCTCGAAGACAAACTCGCGATGCGAGCGGATGAGTGGCAACAGGAAGAATGCATTCTTCCAGGGCGTTTCGCGAACGGCGGCGTGTGGCCAGGCGATCGAGTGGTGGCTGTCGAGGTAGAAGCCGTCGAACAGCGGCAGCCAGGCCATGTCGTGCAGACGGCGGGCGTGGCCATCGGTGCATCTGGGGAAATACTGGATCAACTCTCGGCGCTTCCACTCGTGTGGGTGGCCGGGGTCGGCCATGCGCTGATCCGACATCCCGTTGGTCACTGCCACGTCAATGTCACCAGATCCGGTGTCCAGTGCGTATACCAGGATGTCGATCAGGAAGTGCTCGTCGGGCTTCTCGAACAACGCGTGCGGAGGGAAGACCGCCGAGGGCGTGCAGCCGAACAACTCACCGTAGGCCTTGGCCCTGATTGCTGTCAGCGCTTTGTGCTTTTCAATAGGATCTGTCATCCCCATGCTCCTCTCCTTTCAGCGGCCTGAAGTCGATCCCTCGATCCTGCACGTTGCCTGGAGTTCTGGACGGGAACGGGATGCCCAGGGAGGCAGCAGTGCGACTCGTATGTCATCTGGTGCGAGTCCGTCGAGGCGGACCAGAAAGGGCAGTTGCAATCCTCAGGGAATCGACTCCCAGCCGTGAAAGAGAGGACATTCCTCGCTCGCGCTTGAACCTGCTTCACCGGGATCCCGTTCGCGTGTAGGGTAGAGGCATGGCATCCTCGCGGCCCCAACCAGCGGATCGTTCCTGGCTCTGGCGTTCGCCTCTCGGTCGGTGGCCGAGGTCATGCAAACGGGGACGAAGACCATGAGTGATTGTACCAACGTTGAGGAGCGTTGCCAGGGCGTGCTGGTCGGACTGGCGGTCGGCGACCGCAACGGGGGACCCGTGCGCATGGCGGTGCGCCTGGCCGAGAGTTTGCTGGAAGTCGGCAAGTTCGACGCCGAGGATATCCTGGCTCGTTATCTGCACTGGTGGCGGGAGGGAGCGTTTGACACGGGGCCGGTGAGCGCCCAAGCATTCGCACTTATCACCGAGGGGAGATCCGTCGAGCAAGTCACGGCACAGGTGCACCAGGAGTTTGGGGGGAGGACGGCAGGGTGCAACCCGGCGCACCGATCCTCCCCGCTCGCCATGCTCGCTTCTCTGACCGAGGACGAACTGGGAGATTGTGCGCGGACGGAGGCTCGTTTGACACACCACGACCCCCTGGCCGGGGAGGTCGCCGCAGCGGGGAGCCAACTCTGCAGATCGTTGATTCGTGGGGTTTCCTGGGACGGGGCGGTTCGGCAATGCTCTCCCTTTGCCGCTGCGGAGGGGCCGGGGAGCAACGGCGGCTTTGCTCCCGAGGTGCTGAGGGCGACGCTGCACTTTGTTGGTGGGGCAGCCAGCTTCACGGAGGCGATGGAACGGGCATTGGCGTTTGCCGGGCCAGCCAACTACTGCCCCGTCCTTGTGGGGGCAGTCGCCGGGGCCCGCTGGGGCGTGTCGGCCATCCCCTCGGCGGCGCTCGCCCATGTGGAGATCCTTCCCCGTGTGCGAGCGGCTGCCGAGGGTCTGGCAGCGGGGTGGATTCGCTGAGCAAACCATGAAAGGCAAGGAGGATTCTCGCTCAGGCTTTCCCTCAGGGGTGTTTCGGAGTTTGGGGTTTCTTCCCAGAGCCCTTTACGAGTTCATCCGCTTCCTTGCGCAGCAGTTCCAGTTCGACGCGCTCGGCCCAGCTCTCCGGTTCCGGAGGGAGTGATTGGGTCAGGGCGGAGGTGGCCTTGTCGAGCCAGCGTTGGGCCTCCTTCGTTTGCCCCAGTCGCTGGTGAGCCATGGCCAGGAAGAGACAATCATGAACCCCAGCGCCCTCGTCGTCCGCCTTGAGAAACACTGGGAAGATGTAGGGAAAATCCAAATGACTGCCTTTGCGCTCTGTGTCGATGGCTTTCTGCAACTGCTTGATGGCTGCCTCAAACTGCCCGGCGCGATAATGGGCCGCACCCAGCGCGGTGAGGAGTGACGCGGACTGGCGACCGCGACCACGAATCGCCACCGCGTTCTGAGCGAGCTGCACTACCTCGTCGGGTTTCGCAACGGCGCCTGGGGCCAGCACGCATTGCCAGACCAGGGGGTTGGCGTTGCCATGGAGCCAGGAGAGAGACGCATTCATTCCCAGCTCCTTGCGGATTTCCCTGGAGTGCTCCAGCATGTCGGCACATGCGCGGCGATAGCCTTCGAGGTCACCGCGTTTGAGCTGGGCATGGATAGACCCGGCCCAGGTACGCCAGTCATCCGGATTCTCCGCGACCGCCCGGGCAAAGTCGGCGCCTGCCTTGTCCCATTGGTCCTGTCGGGCGTGGAGGTGGCCGCGTACCTGCCAGTACCACGGAGAGGCCATCTGGTGCTCAATGGCGTGGTTGAGTTCGACAAGGGCCCGATCCCACTCCTTCGTGTCCAGGTGGGCGATGATTCGTTGGGTGGGGGTGGTCCAATCGAACGACAAGGGGATACTGTCTCGGGTAAGGGTGAGCCAGCGTGCCTGCTTTTCCTCCTCGTGCCACTCGCCCACCTCCCAGATGTTCACGGGAGAGCTGTCGGCGGAGACCAGCTGCTTGCCGTTTGGAGTGAAAATGAGCGGCGCTCCGAGATCTTTCAGGGTGAGCAGTTCATGCCCTGACTGAGTATCCCAGACCTTTCCCATCTGGCCACACACGGTGACCAGTCGCTTGCCGTCCGGGCTGAACAGGGCGGTGTGAATCTTCTTCGTGTGACCGCGCAGCGTGAGCAGAACCTTTCCGGTGGCGGCCTCCCACACAAGTGCTTCGTTGTCCTTGAAGGAAGCCACGCGCTGACCATCCGTGCTGAACGAACCCGGGTTGCCCTGGGGCCCCGAGACGGATGCCAGTTCCTTCCCCGTTTGGGTATCCCAGACTTTCAGTTCTTGACCGCGGTCGCTTTCACCAATCGAGGTGATCTGCTTGCCAGCGGCACTGAACCTGACACGACGGACGGTTCCTCCATGTCCCTTGAAGACGAACAACTCCTTGCCGGTCGAGGTGTCCCACAGGCGGACGGTCCTGTCTCGGCTGGCCGAAGCGAGTTGCTTCCCATCATCGCTGAATACCTGATCGGTGATGGTGTCGGTATGGCCGTCGAGAGTGGAGAGCCATCGGCGGGTTGAGACATCCAGCAGGCGTAAGCGTGTCCAGTCACCCCGTTCACCTTTCCGGACCACCGCTAACCGCCCGCCCTCGGGGCTCATCGTCACCCCCATGGAGATATCAAACACCATCCCCTGGCACTGGCCGCGGACGAGATCCCAGACCTTGACCGAATGCTCCGCTTCCGAGAAGAGTTCATGAATCCGTGACGACGACGCATTGGACACCACGGCCAGGCGAGTGCCGTCTCCGCTCACCGCACATTCAAAAGGTCCGCCAAATCCCGAGGTAAAGGAATTCTCGGATGGCAAGGAGGGGGATTCTCCTTGAGGTGCCACCTCGCGGATGCGCACCGTGCCGTCGTCGTCGGCCACCGCGAGGAGTCGACCGTTTGCAAAGAAGGCGAGGCGCTCGATAGCGCGATGGGATCCATCCTCTCGTTGGGCGGTGAGATGGTTCAGGGTCAGGAACAACTTGCCCGTCTGGGCGTTCCAGATGGTTACCCGGCCCTGGCTCCCCCCGGCAGCCAGACCTTTGCCATCGGCACTGAAGGCGATTGCCAGGGGAGTAAGGGGGCCGTCCAGCTTCCGCTCGACCTTGCCCGTTGCCGCATCCAGTATGCGGACACTCTCCGAATCACAGGCGGCCAGAGAGTTCCCATCCGGGCTGAACACCAGCGGACGACATCCCCCTGTGAGGGTCGTGAGCGGAGTGCCTGTCTCAGCATTCCAGATGGTCCCCCCGGACCAGGTCCGTGCCTTGTCGTCCCAGCGCGGGGCAGCCAGCCGTTTCCCATCGGGGCTGAAGACCAGTTCGTCGTGGCCTGCCTCCTTGATGGTAAAAAGTTCCTTCCCGGTGTCGATCGCAAACAGCTTGATGGCGTCGCGCGTGGGCAGCGCCAGGCGCTTGCCGTCCGGACTCAGGGTTACGCGCCCCTTGAACTCCACTTCAAAGGAACGGACACGTTTGCCCGTTTCCGCGTCCCAGACGGTCACTTCGCGCTCGTGGGCCGTCGCCAGGCGTTTGCCGTCAGCGCTCACCGCGTGGAGGTCGTACGAACCCCAGAAGGCGTGAACAACCTTTCGCAAAGACAGGTCCCAGACCTCGCTTTTATTTTGCTCGCCGATTCGAGCGAGAAAGCGCCCATTCGCGCTGAAGGCCAGCCTGGTGAATCCCTTGAGGATGAGGAGGTCGGGATTGCATCGGCGATTCCAGTAGTGCCATTCGAGACCGCGTAAATCGATCTCGCCCGCTTTGGGTTGCTGGTCTTCGAGGAGTGCACGGACCCGTTGAACCTGGTGCTCGTCCCAGGCACGCTGGGCCAGGTTCATTTGCGCAGCGTAAAGATGACGTCGTGCTGTCAGTCGCTCGGTCTCGGTCTCCGCTTTTGACTGCTGGATGAGCGTGTGCTGTTGATCGATCTCCTGAGCCTGCTGTTTCACCTCGTCCTCAAGTCGAGCGGCCAGGCGCGCGTAGTGGGCCACAAGACCTGTCCCGACCAGGAATATCAGGACAAGGGAAAAGCTTCGGACCATTGTCCAGGGGTTCCGCTTTCGATTTGCTAGCGGGGAAGGAGAAGGCTCGGGACGAGGCTCGGGCATGAGATACCTCACAATTGAGGGATAGTGCAGGGTGTTTCCGCTTTCCCCCTCTCGACCGAGAGGCTGCTTCCGGGATACACAGACCATCGACAGGAGGATGCGTGCGCGGGATTGTCGTGCCGCGCCCTGGAAAAAGCAATCAAAAAGATGGGATGTGTCGGTTATTCTGGGAGATTGGTCGAGATGTCGATCTTTCCTGCATGGGAACCTGTCCCCTCTGTGCTCAACAACTTCTCTGATGCCGCTGTTCGCGGGGCTTCCCCGCGCTGTGGCACTCTTCGTCGCTGCGCCTGCCGAGCATGTCTGGGTAGCGGTGAGCCAGATGTCGGCTGATGCACCCTGCCGAGACCTGGGTTTCTGCGAAGCAGACGTTCGTCTCCCTGGCAGTACGCATGGATGGCTTGTCTCGGTGGATCCGTAGCTGGCACCTGGGCCGTGGCGTGCATGCCCGTCTGTCCTTGACCGCGCTGGAACGTGGGATCATGGAGGTAAGGATCCTGGCTGGCCTTTCCCAGCACTGCCAGAGGGTTGCTTGCCATCAGGAGGAAGAGTCATCACTTTCTGCAACCTCGACCTCTCCCCAGCACGAGAGGTTGGTTTCCCCTCCACAACGGAATCCAACCAGCAACTTCCTGAGATCCACTGCCAACACCCTCGCTCCCGTTCCCGGAAGCAGACACGGGGCCAGAAAGCCCTCGCCCCAGGAACAATTGTATCCTCACCGAACAGAGGATGAAGGCCAGGCGCGTCGGTCTGGGCTATCGAAGATACGCAACCGATCTGAGAGCACTCGTTCATGGGGAGATGCACCAAAAGATTGCCCACTCGCAGGAGCGCTGAATCGAATCACTGTTCGGGATCAGTCGTACATCACTCGCGATCATTGATTCCTTGAGCGGGGCAGCCCCCAGGTTCTTCGTTGGCAACCGGGCTCGTCGAGTGATTCCACAGCGGAAGGAAGCTCTGCAATGCGTTCGCGATTCCTGCTGCCGGCGGACCTCGTCGTCAGTGGTTCGATGTTCGGTTGGCTAGCGGGCACCTCGCCGAGATGGTCGGCCAGGGCCCAAGGGCCCACCCGGCAGCGGCGGACGGCAAGCAGTTGCCCAAACCGGATCCCGTATTCAAAGGCAAGATAGGCAACACGTACAAGGAATCCACGCCCGACTATCCGCAGCCGGTGAAGGCTCCGAAAGGCGCCCGCAATGTGCTGCTCATCCTGCTCGCCGACGCCTTCCGCAAGTTCTACGAGGCCGTGGATCAGGCCGACGACGTGCAGCACAGCCTCATGCTGCGCCTCCTCTTCTACACGGGCGTCCGGGTCAGCGAGTTGTGCAACATGCAGATCAGTGACGTGGACCTTGAGGCGTGCCAGATCAGGGTGAACCAGGGCAAGGGCGGCAAGGATCGCTATGTTCTCTTCGGCAAGTCCTTCGCCACCGCCCTGCGGACGCACATCGCCGCCCACCCACGGAACCGCTGGCTCTTCCAGACCCGCAGGAACTCGAAGTTCACCACCCGCCGGGTCCGGCAGATCGTCAAGCACTACGCCGAGAAGGCCGGCGTCCAGGCTACGCCCCACACCTTCCGCCACCAGGCGATCACCTGGCTGACAAGACACAGCGGGCTGGCTGACGCCGAGCTTCAACTCATCACCGGCCACGCCCGGCGGGAGACGCTGGCGGTTTACCAGCACGTCGCCCTCGACGGCGACCTGGAGCAGCGTT